>JBEELY010000058.1:0-3200 GCA_041167925.1 Pseudomonadota bacterium
ATCTCGCTGCTCGACGAAAAGGGCCGCCCCGGCATGGTCGAGCGTGCCTGGGTCGTGCCGCCGGGTTCGCGCATTGGTCCGGTCAACGACGCGGAGCGGACCGAACTGATCAGGACCTCGATCGTGGCCGGTATTTACGACACGGTGCAGGATCGCGAGTCTGCCTATGAACGTTTGCAGAAACGCAGTACACAGGATGCGGTGGGCTCCATCCTCCAGGGTGGCGACGCGCCTGCCGGCTCAGGTGCATCGCGCCCTTCGCGGGCGCCTGTCAGTCGTGGCGATACCGTGCTCGAGGCGATTGCCAAGAGCGCTGCCCGCAGCATCGGCAGCAGTGTCGGGCGTGCGATCGTCCGTGGCGTGCTCGGAGGGCTGCTGGGCGGAAGTCGCCGACGCTGAGGGCTGAGCAGCGCAAGCCAGGATCGCGACCCCGGAACGACAGAACAGCAGCATCAACAGAACAACAGCAGCATCAACAGATCGGATCAGATCCGAATCGACATTCAGGAGGAGATAGGCATGGATCTCGGCATTGCTGGGCGGTGGGCCCTGGTGTGCGGCGCGAGCAAAGGGCTGGGCTATGGCTGTGCCCGGGCTCTGGCGGGTGAGGGCGTGAATCTGGTGATCAACGCGCGCACCGAATCCACGCTGCGAGAGACCGCCGCCCGGATCACCGCAGAAACCGGAGTCGCGGTCGTTCCCTTGGCGGGAGACATCACTCAGGCCGGGGTGCGCGTCGCTGCGCTTGCTGCTGCGCCTCAGATCGACATCCTGGTCAACAACGCGGGAGGCCCGCCTCCCGGGGATTTCCGAGACTGGACGCGCGAGCACTGGATTGCTGCGCTCGATGCCAACATGCTCACCCCGATCGAACTGATCAAGGCCACGGTCGACGGCATGATCGCGCGGGGTTTCGGGCGAATCGTGAACATCACCTCCAGTTCGGTGAAGGCACCGATCGACATCCTGGGTCTGTCCAATGGCGCGCGCAGCGGCCTGACTGGGTTTGTTGCAGGACTGGCCCGCAAGACCGTTGAGCACAACGTCACGATTAACAACCTGCTGCCGGGCGCATTCGACACCGACAGGCTGCGGGGCAACCTGGTGGCGCAGGCCGGCCGCGCCGGATTGGCGCCCGAGGCCTTTCTGGATGCCCGTCGCAAGACTATTCCGGCACGCCGCTTTGGCAACGAAATGGAATTCGGTCAGTTCTGTGCCTTCATGTGCAGCGCACAGGCCTCCTATTTCACAGGGCAGAATGTGCTGCTCGACGGCGGGGCCTACCCCGGCACGCATTGAACCTTCCGGCAATCGCTGATTCGACCGGAACTCCTGGAGACATCGCATGACTACAACCCCCGCTGAAGTGCCCGGCCCGCTGCGTGGCATCCGGATCCTCGACCTATCCCGCGTGCTGGCAGCTCCTTTTTGCGTGCAGACCCTGGGTGACCTGGGCGCCGATGTGATCAAGATCGAGCGCCCTGCGAGCGGAGATGAGTCCCGTCAGTGGGGGCCGCCCTGGTTCAAGGACCCGCAGGGCAATCCGACCAGCGAGTCGGCGTATTTCATGTCGGCCAATCGCAACAAACGTTCGGTGGCCGTGGACCTGGCCAAGCCCGAAGGGCAGGCCCTGATCCGCAAGCTTGCCGAGCAGGCCGACATCTGCATCGAAAACTTCAAGGTGGGTGATCTCGCCCGCTATGGTTTGGACTATGCATCGCTCTCCAAGGTCAATCCGCGCTTGATCTACTGCTCGGTCACCGGCTTTGGGCAAGACGGCCCATGGGCGACCCGGCCTGGCTACGACTATCTCTTCCAGGGCATGGGCGGCCTGATGAGCGTGACCGGCGAGCGCGACGATCAGCCCGGGGGCGGCCCGCAGCGGGTGGGGGTGCCTTTGGTGGACTTGTTTACCGGCATGTATGCCACGGTGTCCATCCTGGCGGCGCTGCATCATCGCGATGCCACCGGCGAAGGCCAACACCTTGATATTTCGCTCATGGGAGCCGTGCTGGCGATCAGTTCGGGGCAACTGTCCAACTATATGGTGGGCGGCAACATCCCGGTGCGCACCGGCAACCACGCGCCCAACATCACGCCCTATGGCGTGTTCCCCTGTTCCGATGGTCAGCTGATCGTGGCTTCGGCCAATCAGGGTCAGTTCAAGGCCATCTGCACCGCGCTCGGTCATCCCGAGTGGGCCAATGACGAGCGCTTCAAGGACAACGGTGCGCGCATCGCCCACCGCATGGAGCTCTTCGACCTGCTGGCAGGGGTCATGAAGACCCAGACCCGCGCGCACTGGGAAGAAATCTTCACCGCTGCGGGCGTGCCCGCCGGCCCCATCAACAACTACGAGCAGGCTCTTGCCCATCCGCAGGCGCAGCATCTCAAGACCCAGATCGGAATTCCGCATCCCCTGGGCGGCGATGCGCCCGGCATCGCCAGTCCGATGCGTCTGAGCAAGACCCCGGTGTCCTATCGCCGTCCGCCGCCCATGCTGGGCGAGCACACCCGTGAGGTGCTGCATGAGCTCGGCATGGACGACGCCGCGATCGACGCTTTGGCGGCCAGCGGCACCATTCGTACCCGCTGACCAAGAAACAACCCAGCATTCGACAAGGCAGCAAGCATGGATTTTGCATTTACCCCCGAACAGGAGTCGATCCGCGAAGCGATCGGCAAGATCTGCGAGCAGTTCGGCGATGACTACTGGCTGAAGAAGGACAAGGAGGGCGGCTTTCCGACCGAGTTGCATCAGGCGCTGGCGAGCGCGGGCTGGCTGGGCATTGCCATGCCCGAGGCCTATGGCGGCTCCGGGCTGGGCATTACCGAAGCGGCGGTCATGATGCAGACCATCGCCGCATCGGGGGCCGGGTTTTCAGGTGCCTCGGCCGTGCACATGAACATCTTCGGACTCAATCCGGTGGTGGTCTTTGGCACCGATGCACAAAAGCGCCGCATGCTGCCCGGCCTGATCGATGGCCGCGAGCGTTCGTGCTTTGCCGTGACCGAACCCAACACCGGACTGAACACCACCCGGCTCAAAACCCGGGCCGAACGCCGCGGCGATGACTACGTGGTGCATGGCCAGAAGGTCTGGATCTCCACGGCGCAGGTGGCTGAAAAGATCCTGCTGCTGGCCCGCACCACGCCAATCGAGGATTGTCCCAAGCCGACCTTCGGGCTGTCGCTGTTCT
>JBEELY010000283.1:0-3302 GCA_041167925.1 Pseudomonadota bacterium
CCCGTTCTCCGGACCCGATTTCGCCACCCTCGACAATGTCTTTCCCAAGGCGAATCGCTACGTCATGATCGCCATGCAGCGCGCCGAGCGTCCGGTCGATCTCTTGCGACTGAAACCCCAGTCCGCACAACAGACCATTGAAGTGCTGACAGAAGCCTGGCAGCACTACGGTCGCGACGGCTTTTTTGTCACCGAATACCTTGATCGCTATCTCACCCGCAACCAGGTGCGTATCGGCGCAAGCACCTTTTTGCTGACGTTTTTTCAACTCAAGGGCTACCAGGTCACCGACATTCAGCCGATCCGGGTCACGGATCAGGGTGCGATCGAGGTCATGCCCGCGGACACCCGGGAATGGCTTTCAGTGCGCTTTTCTCTGGTGCGCGAAGGCACGCCGGTGGTCGTTGATTATCTGCGCATGGACCTGTCCGACAAGGGACTGTCGCAGAGCCCTGGACATCATGCGCTGGTCAGGCAGTTGGCAAGACATCCCAGCCTGCTCAAGGCGGCCTCCCATCTTCCGCAGAACAAGACCTTCTCGATGGTCGCCCAGGCCATGCTTGAAGAAGGGCGCTTCATTTTGCAGGACGAAACCGGCCTCAAGTACACCCTGCTCAACGATCAGTTTGAGACCGTGCTCTACGGACGATTCGAAAAGGCCCACGGCGCCTTTCCGTCTTACCACCGTGATCTGGCCCGTGCTTTTACCGAACGCAAGGACATCCGGCCGCTGAACTTCCGAGTCGGCTATTACAAGGACGGTAACTATGTCCTGATCGCAGCGAGACGGCGCGGCATCGCCCGGTAAGCCATCGGCTGCGCCTCGAGCAGCCCCTCCATCCGTGATCTCCTCCAACAGCCTGCTCCTGCTGCCTTTACTGGCCGCGCTGCTCATGACCGTGCGGCAGGACTCGCTGCGCCTGGCCTTGATCGCGCTGACCAGTGTGGCTGTCATCCTGCTGGACGGGCTGGCTGATGCCCTGATCCTGTTCGGTCTGTTTGGGCTTTGCCTGGGAGGAACCCGCCTGCTGGTGGGCTCCCTGTCTGGATCCAGAGCAGCGCTGGGTCTGCTGGTCTCGCTGGAGGTGGCGCCCCTTCTGACCTACAAGCTGCTGCGATCCGGGCTGATCGAATGGCTCAACGCTATCGATCCTGCGCTCACCATGGGCATTCGCCTCCCGGGCGAGGCCGACTGGCTGCCTCCTCTCGGGCTGTCGGTGGTGACCTTCCAGGCGGTGAGCTACACCGTCGACCGCTGGCGCTCCCAGATGCCTACCCATGGCCCGGTGCATTACCTGGTCTACATGGGCTTCTTCCCCCATCTGGCGGCAGGTCCGATCCTGCGTGCATCCGATTTCATGTCGCAGCTGCTGGCACAGCGTCGCGTCAGCCACGACGATGTGAAGGAGGGTCTTTGGCGGATCTTCTGCGGCCTGACCAAGAAGCTGCTGGTGGCCGACGTGCTTGCGAGGGCGGGCGTCAATCCTGTCTTCTCCGATCCGTCTGCGTTTTCGTCAACTGAAATCAGCATTGCCCTGCTGGCCTACACCCTGCAGATCTATCTTGATTTTTCTGGCTACACCGACGTGGTGATTGGTGCGGGAAGGCTGATGGGCCTGAAGCTGCCCGAAAACTTCGATCGCCCCTACCATGCCACCTCGATCGCCGACTACTGGCGGCGCTGGCATATGAGCCTGTCGGCCTGGGTCTCGCACTACGTCTACCGACCACTGGGCGGCAACCGGGTGGTGCCCTGGAAGCTCTACCGCAACGTGATGATCTCGATCGTGCTGCTTGCGGTCTGGCACGGACTCACGCCCAACTTCCTGCTCTACGGTCTGCTGCACGGAACGGCGGTCTGCATCAACCGCGCCTTGCTCCGTACGCCTTCGTGGGTTCGCTGGACTGAGGGTCACGCCTGGCTGTCTGGCCTGGGGGGTTGGCTCCTGACCTTTGCCTTTGTGGTCGTGGCCCGCATCCTCTTTCGTACGCCTGACATGGCCTCGGCCATCGAGTTCACGCTCCAATGGCTAAGCTCCGAACGGTCAGGGTTCCCCCGTTTCGGCCCCGCCTTCTGGGCCTGTCTGATGGCAGCGTTTGCCATCACCTTCGCACCGATGCGTCTGAACAGGGCCATGCATGTGGCCTTCCTGAGGCGCAGCAGCATCGCGCAAGGGGCCTTTTTTGCTGCCGTTCTGATCGGTGCAGCGGCGCTGTCGGACGGGCAGGCACTGCACTTCATCTACCGTCAGTTCTGACCCCACGCTCTGATCATGCAAGCTGCCCAAGCCCAGGCACGAACCCACCTGCTCGAGGTCTGGCTGGTCGCTGTCTTGCTGCTGATGGCCACCTACTTTGTCAACGATGCGCAGCGCCTGCGACCCGGACGGGTCCTGGGGCCGCTCGGTCTGCCCATGCTTTGGGAGAAAGTGCTGCCTTCCGACGACGGGCAGTTGGCTGCATCGGTACCGCCGCAAGTACAACAGGAGAGCGTGCCAACACAGTCACCACACGAGCCTGCATCCACCGGCGCCTCGTCCGGTCGTGAGCCGGATCGTGAGTCGGATCGTGAGCCCGCTCGTGGCGCTGCCGAGGCGCGGCCGCAGACTGAGGTCGAGGCCCGCCCCAGTCCACCACCGCCCTTGCCCGAGCGGCCCGGAATTGCGCAAGCCATCGAAGGCGGTGTTCATCTGATCCCGTTTTTTTCCAGCCTGGCTAAATCGGACAGCCAGGTCACCCGCGTGCTGCACTACGGCGACTCGACGCTGGCCGGCGACGGTATTGCCAAGACGGTGCGTAGCCGCATGAAGGAGCGCTTTGGAGACGGCGGAGCCGGCTTCTTCGTCGCGGGCATGGATGAACGCTGGATGCGGCGGGACGATGTGCGGGTCTCGCGCGATGGCGAGTGGGACATTCACACGATACTTTTTGGGGGCAACAACGGTCGCTACGGCCTGGGCGGCGTTTCGGCACGGCCAAAAGGCGCAGGCACCGTGCATGTAAGTGCAGCACGCAAGGCGGGCACGCTCGGCCGCCAGATCGAGATCTACAGCAATCTCTCGCGCTCCGAGGAGCCATTGCGCTTGCTGGTCAACGGACAGCCGGCCGAGGGCCTGCAGCGCCAACGGCAAGAGCGCTTCGATCGCTGGACGCTCCAGGCGCCCGAGGACGTCGCCTCGCTCAGGCTGGCCGTGCGCGAGCCTGGTCTGGAGATCTATGGCATCGTGACCGAAGCCATGCAGGGCATCACCTGGGAAACGGCCGCCGTGGTCGGTATTGCGACCGGATCGATGCGACAGTTC
>JBEELY010000293.1:0-4069 GCA_041167925.1 Pseudomonadota bacterium
CGCAAAGGCATTGCGCTGCAGGTTCATCGGGGCCCCAATGTATCGGGCTATTACCGGGGCGATGGCACCCGCTTGCGCCAGGTGCTGCTCAATCTGGTCAGCAATGCGATCAAGTTCACACCGCGCGGCCAGGTGCAACTGAAGGCGAGCCGAACGCCCGAGGGCCTGCATTTCGACGTGATCGACACCGGCATCGGCATGAGCGCCGAAGAACTGTCGCGGTTGTTTCGCAACTTCAGCCAGGCTGACGCCTCCACCAAGCGCCGTTTCGGCGGAACCGGGCTGGGACTGGTGATCAGCCAGGCGCTTGTGCAGGGCATGGGCGGTCGCATTGAAGCCCGCAGTGAACCGGGCCAAGGCAGCTGGTTCAGCTTCGAGCTGCCCCTTCATCCCTGCCATGCGCCAGCACAAACCCTGGAGCCCGAGGCCTCGATCAGCCAGAGCAGCGCATCGGTTGCCCTGAAGGCACGTGTCCTGATGGCCGAAGACAATCCGGTCAACCAGAAGCTGGGGGTGCTGCTGCTCGAGCGCATGGGCTGTGAGGTCACGGTGGCCGGCGATGGTCGTCAGGCGGTTGAATGCGCCCGCGCCGAGCGCTTCGATCTGATCCTTATGGATATCCAGATGCCCGAGATGGATGGCCTGGAGGCCACCCGAGCGTTGCGCGACTCGGGAGGTCAGTCGGCAGGCGTGGCGATCATCGCCGTCACGGCCAATGCCATGGCCTCGGACCGCGCCGATTGCATGGCGGCAGGCATGAATGACTTCGTGGCCAAGCCCTTCAAGGCAGCCGATCTGCGGGCCTGCATGGTGCGCTGGCTCGAGGCCTACGACCCCTCCACATAACGCGCCCAGCCTGAGGCTCGCAGCTCGCAAGCCGGGCACGACCCGCAGCCAGCGCCCCAGGCATGGGACTGCGTGCGGTCACCCAGGTAACAGGAGTGGCTCAGGCTGCGAATCGTCTCGACCAGCGCGGCGCCACCCAAGGATTCGGCCAGGCGCCAGGTGGACGCCTTGTCCAGCCACATGAGGGGCGTCTCGAGGCGAAAGCGGGCATTCATGCCCAAGCCCAGCGTGACCTGCAGCGCCTTGAGGGTGTCATCGCGGCAATCGGGATAGCCCGAATAATCGGTCTCGCACATGCCGCCCACCAGCACCCGCAATCCGCGACGCCATGCCAGGGCTGCGGCAAAGGTGAAGAACAGCAGATTGCGCCCTGGTACGAAGGTATTGGGCAGGCCCTGGGCATCGAACTCGATGGCGCGGGCCTGGGTGAGTGCCGTCTGGCTGATCTCGCCCAGGACCGACAGATCGATCATGTGGTCCTCGCCCAGGCGCGCCGCCCAGTGCGCATGAACACCGGCAATCGCCTCACGCAGTGGTGCGCGGGCTTCGAGCTCGATGCGATGGCGTTGACCGTAATCAAAGCCCAGGGTCTCGACATGCTCGAAGTGCTCGAGGGCCCAGGCCAGGCAGGTGGCCGAATCCTGGCCGCCGGAATACAGAACGAGCGCGTGTTGGGAGTTCATGAACGAGGAGAGAGAGACTTTCCGAGGGACGGTACCATGCGGCATGGCCCTGCATCCTGATCCGGACGTCATCGTCTTCAACCTCAAGAAGCGCTTTTCAGGCGTCTCTGCAACCATCAATGCGCTGGTGCCGTTGCAGATGCACCAGTGGCGCCTCGGTTTTTGCGGCACCACTCTGTCCAACGGAGTGCCCGGCATGACGCTGGGGCAAGCCATCGCCCTGTCGCGCCGCCCACCCACAGGGCGGCCCTTCAGGATCTGGCACGTTCGGCGCGACCCCGAAATGATGGCCGGGATCTTTGCAAGAGATGTGCTGCGCCTGCCGATCCGACTGGTCTTTACCTCGGCCGCACAGCATCTTCACAGCGCCTTTCCGCGCTGGCTGATCGCTCGCATGGATGCGGTCATCTCAACCACCCCGGGCGCGGCGGCCTTCGTTCCGAACACCACTGCCGTGGTGCCCCATGGCATCGATCTCACCCGGTTTTCAGCGCCTGCCGACAAGGCCCTGGCCTGGAAGGAGGGCGGGCTGCCCGGCACGATCGGCATCGGACTCTTCGGTCGCGTGCGTCCTGAAAAAGGCACCGATGTCTTTGTTGACGCGATGATCGACGTGCTGCCACAACATCCCGAAGCCACTGCGATCATCACGGGCCTGGCCAGCACCCCCAGCCAGCGCGCCTTTCAGGCCGAACTGCAGGGTCGCATCGATACCGCGGGGCTTGGTGAGCGCATCCGGTTTCTGGGCGAGTTGCCTACGCCGGAGGTAGAAGCCTGGTTTCGACGCTGCCTGATCGCGGTGGCCTGCCCGCGCTATGAGCCCTTCGGCCTCACGCCATTTGAAGCCGCGGCCTGCGGATGCGCCCTCCTGTGCTCGCGCACCGGGGCCTTCGAGCAGCTGGTGCAGCCGGGCGTCAATGGCGCGCTGGTGGACACGGGCGACGCCAGAGGGCTGGCGCAAGCCCTGCGCGATCTGCTGGCCGACCCGGCCCGCACCGAGGCCATGGGCGAGGCGGCCCGCGCGCGCGTCACAGAACACTTCAGCCTTCAGCGCGAGGCTGAAGGCATTGGGCGGGTGTATCAGCAGTTGTTTGACCGCGGCTGATCCCTGAGGGGCGCCGGGGCTGCCGGCGCACCCGAACCCTTCAGCCCCGATCGAAGCGGGCCAGACGCTCGGCAATGATCTGGTGTGCCTCGGCCATGATGCGGTCGATGAGTTCCTTGCAGCTCGGCACGTCATGGATGAGTCCAGCCACCATGCCGCAGCTCCAGGCGCCGGCCTCCATGTCGCCGTCGATCATGACCTTGGGATAGATCCCGGCCACTTCGTCATGAATGTCGTCAATCGTGAGCGCCGGGCCCTTGGCTGCCTCGATCTCCTTGATGCGCTTCACGCCGCTGTTCATGAGCACCCGCTCGGTATTGCGCAGCGACCGCATGATGAGGGTGGTGTCGAGTTCGCTCGCAGCCACGATCGCCTGCTTCACGTTCTCGTGTACTGGCGCTTCTTTCGTGGCAATGAAACGCGTGCCCATGTTCATGCCTTCGGCGCCCAGCGCCATGGCAGCCACCAGGCTGCGGCCATCGGCCATGCCGCCCGAGGCCACGAAGGGAATCTTGAGGGTTTCGGCAGCACGGGGCAGCAGGATGAAGTTGGGCACATCGTCTTCGCCCGGATGGCCGCCGCACTCAAAGCCATCGACGCTCACCGCATCGCAGCCGATGGATTCGGCCTTCAGCGAATGGCGCACCGAAGTGCACTTGTGAATCACCTTGATGCCGGCCGCCTTCATCTGCGGCATGTATTTTTCAGGACTGCGGCCGGCGGTTTCGACCGCCTTCACGCCGCCCTCGATGATGGCCTGGATGTACTCGGGATAGGGTGGCGCCGAAAAGGTGGGCAAAAAGGTGAGGTTCACGCCAATAGGCTTGTCGGTCATCTCGCGGCAGCGCGCAATCTCTTTGGCCAGCAGCTCGGGCGTGCGTTGTGTGAGGCCGGTGATGATGCCCAGACCGCCTGCATTGGAAACCGCTGCGGCCAGCTCGGCAAAGCCCACGTAGTGCATGCCGCCCTGGATGATGGGGTGCTGAATGCCAAAGAGTTCGGTGATGCGGGTTTTCATGATCGGTCTCCGATAAGTTGAATCAATGCACTGCATCTTACCGGCGGCGCGGTAAAGTTCCGGCCATGCGCAGCGCCGAACTCGAACTCCTTTCCCCCGCCCGCGATGCCGACATCGGCATTGCCGCGATCGATCATGGGGCCGATGCGGTCTACATCGGTGGGCCCTCCTTTGGCGCACGCGACAAGGCCGGCAACAGCGTGGCCGATATTGCGCGGCTGGCTGCGCATGCGCATCGGTATCACGCGCGCATCTTCGTCACCGTAAACACCATCTTGCGCGATGACGAGCTGGAAGGTGCGCGCCAGCTGGTGTGGCAGCTCTACGAGGCGGGCGCCGATGCGCTAATCGTGCAGGACATGGGCCTGACCATGCTGGATCTGCCGCCCATCCAGTTGCATGCAAGCACCCAGACCG
>JBEELY010000361.1:0-3427 GCA_041167925.1 Pseudomonadota bacterium
TCTTCATCAACAACTACGGCGCAGGCGGTGGTGTGGAGCTGCCCTTCGGTGGGGTAAGACACAGCGGCCATGGGCGCGAGAAGGGGTTTGAAGCGCTCTACGGTTTCACCCGTCTGAAGACTATCGCCATCCGTCACGGCTGAGATCGGACTGCCAGCGCGGCGAGCTTGAACTGCGTTGCGGCATCATCCAATCGCTCCAGGCCTTCATAGAGCGATGCCAGCGCCAGGTGGGTTTCAGTCGAGGGGGCCCGCCTTGCTGCGTCCAGCAAGGATTCTTCTGCCTTACCCCACAAGCGGGCCAGCATGCAGACCCGCCCGGTGGCGAGCGCCAACGCAGGTCGGTCACCATGGCGCTGTCGCCAGTTCTGCAGGCGCTCAATGCCTTCCCGCTCACGCCCCTCGCAAGTCCGGGTCCAGACGGCCAGGCACTCCTGGTCAGGGTCTTGGTCAATCACGGGCTCGAGCAAGCGCCGGGCCTCGTCCATTGCGCCTGCCTGCATGAAGGCCGACGCCATGAGGCAGGCCAACTCCGGCTCGAGCCGTTCCTGAGCTCGCAGGTTGCGTACCAGCAACCGGATCTCTGCAAGATCGTCTGCACAGCGTGAGAGCAGGCCACGCAGTGCTGTGAGCCGCAGCTTGCGGACGGCACTGGGATGCAATGCATCGCGATGTTCGATCAGGCGCAGGATGCGCAGCATGTCCGCCCAATGCCCCGCCTGCTCACGTGCGCGCAGATCGGTGCGCAGGGCAACGATATGCAGGGCGCCTCGCGATCTCAGGGTATCGAGAAGCTCAATCGCCTCGAGGGTTCGTCGATCCTCAACCGCCATCTCGGCCTGCAGCATCAGGACCGCACTGGAAGCCGCCGAATCCTCAGAGGCGATCCGCAGCCAGTCGTCGCGGCGAGCGCCTTCCTGCATTCGGTGCGCTGCCCTGGCAGCCACCAAGGCAGCCGGCGCACGAAGCGCAGCTGACGCAAGCGCTGATCGGGCAAGACGTTCACTGCGCGCAAGACGCCCTTCAAAAAAAGCCAGAAGAGCTTCGCGCAAGGCCTGAGTCGAGGACTGCTCCTGACGCCGCAGGCGATATTCGCGGACCTTGCGCGGAAGGTCTAGCGCGCGGGTCAGGGCATTGATCGCAAGATGCAGCCCTACAAAACCCAGGACACCAAGCGCCAACGCAAGATTGACTGAGACATCGATCCGATAGGGCGGCCAGAGAATAGCCACATTGCCCTCGTTGAAGCGGAGCACGAGGGCCAGACCGACTGCGCTCGAAAACACCACGAGCGCCCAGACCAACCACTTCAACGGCTTTCTCCTGCCGGCCTGGCGGTCCGGATTGCAGACAGCGTTTCATTCAGAGAGGGCAACTGCAGCGACAGCGCACCGGATTCAAACTGGCGTAGCGTGTTGATGGACGCCGATACTGGTCTTGAATTGGGATCGAAATAGCGCTCCACCTGCGCCAGGGCCTTACCCACATCCGAACGAAACAGGGATTCGTTACGAGCCAGCAGGTTAAGCCGGGCATTGAGCAGCATCAGACGCAAATTCTCTCGTGCAAACGTGCGCTGAGACGGGCTCAACAGAAAGGCTTCAGGCGTATCAATGCGCTGCACCGTGACCAGCTGTCGCAACTCGGCGACAAAGGTCTGCCAGCCCTGTGTGCCGGTGCGCACCATACGCTCGGGCAGTCCACGCAGACCCGCCGCAACAGGCTCTTGAGGACCTGCAGTTGAAGTGGGTTCGGAAGGAAGGACATCAGCCCGCAGGGGCAACTGGTCAATCAGAGCAATCAGCGCATCGAGCCTGTTGACCGCAGTGGCGAAATCAGCCACGGGCAGGGCCTTCAGACGCTCGATGTCTCGGGCCAGGACACGGCGCAATCCAAGAGCCTCCGGCTGATTCGACTTCGAGAGGCTCCGATCGGCCTCTTGCAGAGCGATCAGAGCCGAGGGGATATTGCCGGTCAATTGCAACTGGTGCGCCGCCATCGTCACAGCACTTTCGACCTCGGCCAACACCGCCTCTCCCCTGGCCTGCGCAACCTGTTCGTACAACAGCCGCATCTGTGCCTGCTGGCCCAGTGATTCCGCGAGCCGTGCCTCGATCACAGCCGATTTGCCCTGGACCTCCCGAAGCGCATCAGTCAGGCTGCGAAGCTGCTGCTCGGCCAGAGTAACCCGCGCCTCGGATGCCTGTGCACGCCGTGCGAGCTCGCGCTCGGTGCGCCCAGAGCGCTGCTGCATCCAGGCGACAGCCGCCAACGCGATGACCAGCAGGACCAGCGCGCCCCACAGCCGGGGCGATCCCCAGCGACCTGAGCGCGTAGCGCCATTGGAAATTGGAGACGATGCTGAACCGAACGCCGCTGCTGATGCAGGCGCAGGCGTTGGCTCGGACACTGGAGCGGGGGGGGCGGAGCCGGAGGCGTCGGGAGGCTGAGACATCATGAACTGGAGAGTTGCCCGGATTCTAACGTCCGCATCCTCTCGATACAGGCTTCAACACCCGGCGCATGAAGTTCAATCCGTCTGAAACCAGTCGCGCGCATGGCCTGCGCAATCGCGGGATGATGGGTCAGCAGGATCTGCCTCGATAGCCAGTTGCGAAGACCCATGGATTCGGCAGCCTGCATGAGGGCCGTGCCAGCGCCTCGGCTGGCCACCGACAACAGCAGCCCCGACGTACCCGTACCCGGACCCACGCAAGCATCTGCATCTGCGCCAAGCTGCTCCGCTGCAAGGCGAAGCCAGCGCTGAGCATGATCATCAAGGCGTAGGGTCTGCTGACGATACAAGGCAAAAACCTCCAGCCTTGCACCGCGCGCGACCAGCGCCCTCAGCCAGTGATCCTGCCCATCCGGACGATGCAGCACGAGCACACGCAGGCCCCTGACCAGGCCGGGCTCGCTCAGCACCGGATGAGCGATCAGGGCTGCTGCATCGAAAGGGGCTTGTACAGGCATCAGCTGAGGTGCCGAACGCAGGCCGGGCACATGATCAAACCAGTGTTCGAGAGCACGTAGGCTCCCAGGGCCGACCAGCCCGAGGCCAGTTCCCGCAGGCCAGGCCAGGCCGGCCTCTGACAAGGTCCGCATGAGTACGATCACCGCGCTCGGACTCGGCAGAAGCGTCCAGGTACTTGCAGCGATGCGCGCACGCAGATCCGGGGCAGACAGCCGCGGGTCGGGTTTGATTTCAGAGAGCGGCCAATGAACCCAGGCCAGCCCCTCCCGATCTAGTGCCTCCAGCCAGGGCTGGGCCCGCAGGCTAGGCAAGGTGAGAACGAGGGTCGGTCGCATCAGCTCAGCCGGCCCCTCTTGAACCGAACAAACAGCCGTCAGGCGAGATGCTCGGCAGCGCGCAGTCCGAGAGCCTCAGCTGTATCGAAGACCGGCGCTGCTTCCGTGAGCACCCGGGT
>JBEELY010000431.1:0-2935 GCA_041167925.1 Pseudomonadota bacterium
GGCACCACCGGCCGGATCATGGTGGCGTAAAGCGCAACGATGGTGCCCGAGGTGGTCGCCATGCCGCAGTTCATGATCATGAAGAGCTCGCCACGGGATAGCCTGGCCAGCCAGGGCCTCACCACCAGCGGGCCCTCGACCATCCCGACAAAGGCATTGGCCGCAGCGGACACACCCACCACGCCGCCCAGCCCCATGGTTTTTCGCAGAAGCCAGGCGAAGATCAGGACCAGCCGGGTCAGGATGCCCCAATGAAAGAGCAGGGCCGAGAGCGCGCCCACCAGCAGCACCATGGGCAAGACCTGTGTGGCCAGAATGAAGCCGCGCCCCGGGTCGGTGACCGTGTAGGGCGCGGGCCCTCCGCCAAGATGGCCGAACACAAAAGATGCGCCTACACGGGTGGCAGTCTCGAGCGCATCAAGCACGCCATTGGCCTGTGAGAGCAGGGCCTGCACCCCGGGCAGCCATTTCATGAGGGCCGCCATGAGCAGAGCCAATAGCAATCCGCTCCAGACCGGTCGCCAGACAATGGCCTTGCGGTCCTCGCAGACCAGCCAGATCAGCCCGATCAGGACGGCCAGCCCGAGCAGGCCTTGCAGTGCGGCATTCATGGGGCGCAAGCATACTGCGCCCCGCGCTGGCAGACGATCTCAGCCCGAGATGGTCACGCCGCCGTCGGCGACGATGGTCTGGCCGGTAATGAAGGAGCCTGCCTTGCCCGCCAGCATCACGGCGATGCCACCGATGTCGTCGGCCACGCCCAGACGGCGCAGGGGCGTCGAGCCCTCGCGACGGGCTTTGCGGGCGGGGTCTTCGTACAGCGCCTTGGCGAAGTCGGTCATGATCAGGCCCGGTGCGATGCAGTTCACGCGGATGTTGTCAGGGCCCCACTCGCAGGCAAGATTGCGTGCGAGCTGCATGTCGGCAGCCTTGGAGATGCAATAGGCGCCGATTTCGGTTGAGCCTTTGAGGCCGCCGATGGAAGAAACGATGATGATCGCGCCGTCTTTTTTGGCCACCATGTCGGGCCGCACCATGGTGCACAGCCAGTGGTTCGAGAGCACGTTGTTGCGCATGATCTTCTCGAATACATCATCGCCCATCCCTGCGGCCGGGCCGAAGTAGGGGTTGGAGGCGGCATTGCAGACCAGGATGTCAATCGGACCAAAGGCCTGACGGGTCTTGTCGACCAGGTTCTGCATGGCCTGCTTGTCAGAAATGTTGGCAGGAATCGAAATGGCCTTGCCGCCGGCGTCGGTGATTTCTTTGACCACGGCATCGCAGGCATCGGCCTTGCGGCTCGAGACCACCACGCTCGCGCCATGTTTTGCCATGTTGATGGCGATCGAGCGGCCAATGCCGCGGCTCGAGCCGGTCACGATCGCGACTTTTCCGGTCAGGTCGAACAAATTCATTCAGGTCTCCTTGCGTTTTCTGGTTTTGGTCGGTGGGGGGGTGACAGGTGAAGCAAACAGGGCATCCAGGCTGGCGCGCGCGGCTTCATTGCGCGTTCCTGATGCTCGCTCGCTAGGGTACTCCTCTGCGATACGGTCTTCCCAGAAGGTCTGCGGATTGGGCGCTGCAAGAAAGCGTCGAGCCACCTCTTGTGGAACGCCCTTGTAGACGAGCAGGTCGCCATTGTTGAACTCGATCTCCAGGCGGGACGCAGCAGCGTCATAACCCGCGGAGCGAAGCTTGTCGGTTCGTAACATCTGACGAGACATGGTCGGTGCCTTTCGGTAGGGTTCCGCTTCAGTTCAATTCCTTGACCTGGTCCTCATTCACCCAGGACCATGCCTTCACGTCTCGGATCAGCGCCGCCCTCGAGCCGACAGGCTCCAGCGGAGCAGCGTCGCTGAATGCCCTGCAGTCCGCTGGTCATGTCAATGCGTCGCACCTCATGGCCTCGGGCAAGCAGGGCGGCCTGCTGCGCATCCAATGCATGGCCCGCTTCCAGTTCGGTCGGGCCGTTGCGGCTGCCTGCATTGGGTAGACGGATGGCCGTCTGAAGGTCCAGACCATCATGCAGCGTGAGCCAGAGGGTGCGCGCGACATAGCTGATGATCTGGGAGCCCCCTGGCGAGCCCAGCGCCAAGACCAGGCGGTCTTGCGCATCAAGTACGAGGGTGGGCGCCATCGAGCTGCGGGGGCGCTTGCCTGGCTCAACCCGATTGGCCACGGGCTGACCCTGGGCCTGTGCCGAGAAAGAGAAGTCCGTGAGCTGGTTGTTGAGCAGAAACCCTCGTACCATCAGGCGGGCACCGAAGGCATCTTCGATGGTGGTGGTCATGGACACCGCATTGCCTGCCGCATCGACAATGGACAGATGCGAGGTGGCGGGCTGCTCGAGACTGTGCCCCGGCGTAGGTCCCAGGCCCAGCACATTGCGAGGCTGACCGGGGGGGGCTGTGCGCATGCTGCGCTCACCGATCAGCGCGGCGCGCGTCTTCAAGTAGACAGAATCGGTCAGGCCGGCAGGCACCTTCACATGATCAGGGTCGGCGACATACTGGTTGCGATCCGCAAAGGCCAGCCGGCCCGCCTCGGCAAACACATGCAGGCCCTGGGGCTGCAGTACCCCCACGGCGTTGGCCAGCGCGGGCGAGCCGGCGGCCTGCATCAGTCCCAGGATCTGCGCGACTGCGATGGCACCCGAGGAGGGGGGCGGCATGCCACAGATCCGATAGGGTTGCGCATCAGTTCTGGACTGTGCCGGGATGGGTGCGGTGGCGTTAGGACTGAAGGGCGTGCACAGGGCTTGTCGTTCGAGTGGTCTGTAGAAGGCCAGATCATGTTCGCCCAGCAAACCAGGATTCGTGGGGTGATGGCGCACGGCATGCACGATGTCACGGGCAATCGGGCCGGCATGCAGTGCAAGACTGCCTCGTTGTGCAATCTGCTCCAGGGTGTCGGCCAGCGCTGGATTGCGCAGCCG
>JBEELY010000477.1:0-3629 GCA_041167925.1 Pseudomonadota bacterium
AGGCCCGGGTCTGCATCGCCGAGGGCGAGATTCTGGCCAACCCGCGCCGGGTGCGCCGGTTTACCGAGACCCAGCATTTTCTGTCGCAGCAGGACATGCTCGAGCGCTTTGCCGATCTGCCGCAAGCCCTCGAGAACTCGGTGCAGATCGCTTTGCGCTGCAACCTTGAGATGACCCTGGGCAAGTCCCGCCTGCCTGACTTTCCGACCCCGCCAGGCCTCACGGTCGATGACACCCTCCGGCAGCTCGCAGCCCAAGGGCTTGAGGCCCGACTCGAACGCGCCTTTCCTGATCCTGCCCGCAGGCAGGCGGAGCGGGACCGCTACGAGGCGCGTCTGCGCATCGAGTGCGACACCATCGTGGCCATGGGCTTTCCCGGGTATTTTCTGATCGTGGCCGACTTCATCAACTGGGCCAAGAACAACGGTGTTCCTGTGGGACCGGGCCGCGGCTCGGGTGCGGGTTCGCTGGTGGCCTGGGCGCTGGGCATCACCGACCTCGATCCCCTGCCTTATGCGCTGCTCTTTGAGCGCTTCCTGAATCCTGAGCGGGTCTCCATGCCCGACTTCGACATCGATTTCTGTCAGGACAACCGGGGCAAGGTCATCGAGTACGTGCGCAACAAATACGGCGCACAGGCGGTCTCCCAGATCGCCACCTTCGGCACCATGGCGTCCAAGGCGGTCATTCGCGATGCCGGCCGGGTGCTCGACATGCCCTACACCTTCTGCGATCAGCTCTCCAAGCTGATCCCGATCGTGCAGGCCAAGCCGGTGTCGCTGGCCAAGGCCCGCGAGGTCGAGCCGCTCTTTGCCGAGCGCGAGCGCAAGGAAGAAGAGGTGCGCGAACTGCTCGCGGTGGCCGAGCCGCTCGAGGACCTCACCCGCAATGTCGGCATGCATGCCGGTGGCGTGCTGATTGCTCCGGGCAAGCTCACCGATTTCTGTCCGCTCTATCAGGCCCCTGGCACCGATTCGGTGGTCGCCCAATACGACAAGGACGATGTCGAAGCGGTGGGCCTGGTCAAGTTCGACTTTTTGGGCCTGCGCAACCTCACCATCATTCAGCTGGCGGTTGACTTCATCCGGCGCAACAACCCCGCCAGCACGCTCGATCTGAGCACGCTCAGCTTTGATGACCCCAAAGCCTTTCAGATTCTGAAAGACGCCAACACCACGGCGATCTTCCAGGTGGAAGGCGACGGCATGAAAAAGCTCTTGCGCAAGCTCGCTCCAGACCGCTTCGAGGACATCATCGCGGTGCTGGCGCTGTATCGACCGGGTCCGCTGGGCTCGGGCATGGTCGATGACTTCATCCTGCGCAAAAAGGGCCAGCAGAAGATCGACTATTTCCACCCCGATCTTCGTGACTGCCTGGAGCCCACCTACGGGGTGATCGTCTACCAGGAGCAGGTGATGCAGATCGCACAGATCATCGCCGGCTACACCCTGGGTGGCGCTGACCTGCTGCGTCGGGCCATGGGCAAGAAAAAGGCCGAAGAAATGGCCCAGCAGCGTGCGATCTTCACCGAAGGCGCAAAGACCCGGGGCCATGACCCGGCGCTGGCCACCCAGCTCTTTGACCTCATGGAGAAGTTCGCCGAGTACGGTTTCAACAAATCGCACACGGCGGCCTATGCGGTGGTCACCTATCAGACCGCCTGGCTCAAGGCGCACCATCCCTCGGAGTTCATGGCAGCAACCCTGTCCTCCGACATGGATGACACCGACAAGGTCCAACTCTTCGTCAAGGACGCCCGTGACAATGGTGTGAAGGTTTTGGGGCCCGACATTCAACGCTCGGGCTACCGCTTCGATCCGGTGGATGCCGGCACCATCCGCTACGGGCTCGGTGCGGTCAAGGGCACCGGAGAGGCTGCGGTGCAGGACATCTTGCGCGCTCGGCAGGATGGTCCCTTCAGGGATCTCTTTGATTTCTGCGCCCGCATCGACCGACGCATCGTCAACCGACGCACCATCGAGGCCCTGGTCCGTGCTGGCGCCTTCGATGCCCTGGAGGCGGATCGTTCACGCCTATTGGCCAATGTGGGGCAGGCCATGGAAGCTGCTGAGCAGGCCCAGGCTAGCGCTGGGCAGTCCAGTCTGTTTGGCGAGGACAGCAGCCCCGTGGCCACGCCGCAATGGATTGCTGCACCGGCCTGGGACGAACGTCGACGTTTGCAGGAAGAAAAAGCGGCGCTCGGTTTTTTCCTGAGCGGACATCTGTTCAAGGGGCATGCCGCCGAGGTGCGTCGTTTTGCGCGAACGCCCTTGGGTGATCTGGGCCGGATGGCCGAGTCCGGCTCGGGGCCGGCCGCCGTGGTGGTGGCCGGCATTGTCACTACCCTGACCACATCCATGACCAAGCGCGGCAAGATGGTCCGCCTCGGTCTGGATGACGGCAGTGCTGCAGTTGAGGTGGCCATCTTCAACGAGCTCTACGAGCAGAGCAGGAGTCTGCTGCGCGAAGACGAACTGCTGATCCTGCAGGGGCGTGTCTCGCGCGATGACTACAGCGGCGGCTGGCGATTGAGTGCAGATCGCATCCTTGATCTCACCACGGCCCGGCAGGAGCATGCCCGGGCCCTCTTGCTGCGCATGAATGGCGAGTCCGATGCCACCCGTCTGCGGACGCTGCTGCATCCGTTTCGAGTACAGACCCGGCACGTCGAGGTTGACGGCATCTTTAGTGCACAAGACGATGCGCCACCTGCACCGCGTGGATGTCCGGTCGAGATCCACTATCACAACGGCGCGGCACGATGCTCAGTGCGTCTGGGTGATGCCTGGCGCATTCGCCCCGATGAAGCTCTCCTGAGCGAGCTGCGCCATTGGCTCAGCGAATCAGGTGTCGAGTTGCGCTATGGCTGAGCCGATCGCGTCACGCGACCGGCAACTGATCCTGCGTCTGGTCTCGGGAGTCCGGCCGTATCGCCGCATGGTGGCGCTGGGTGTGCTGGGCATGATCCTCACTGCGGCAACCGAGCCATTGCTGCCTGCCATCTTCAAGGTGCTGCTCGATGATGGCTTCGGCAGGCAGGGCCACGACTGGATGCTGTGGGCCATGCCCCTGGCGGTGGTCGGCCTCTTTCTTGCGCGGGGCATGGCGACCTTTCTCATGACCTACGCCATGGCCTGGGTGAGTCAGCGTCTGCTCGCTGATCTGCGGCGTGACATGTTTGCACGGCTCACGGCCTTGCCCTTTGATTTCTTCGCCCGCGAACCGGCTGGCCAGCTCATTTCGAGAATCGTGGCCGATGTGGGCAATGTCACAGGCACCCTCACTCAGGTGGCCACTACGCTGGTGAGGGACAGCGTGGTCATCGTGGGTCTGCTGGGCTGGCTGCTTTGGCTGAACTGGAAACTTACCCTCATCGTAGCGGCGCTCATTCCCGTGGTGGCCCTCATGGTCCGCGCTTATTCCAAGCGCATGCGACGTTTGTCCAATGAGCAGATGCGCTACACCGGAGAGCTCACCAGCGTGATCGAGGAGGCCATCCGCTGCAGCCCTGTGGTCAAGGTCTATGGCGGCCAGGCCTGGGAGCATTCGCGTTTTTCAGCTGCGAGCGAAGGGCTGCGCCGCTTTGCGATGCGCATGACGGTCGCTGGCGCCACCATTGTCCCGGTCAC
>JBEELY010000270.1:0-2876 GCA_041167925.1 Pseudomonadota bacterium
CCCTTGCGACCCGCCAGCGCCCGCTGCAGGCGCACCCGGCGACGTTGTTGCACCCGCGCTCGAGGCCGGACCACGGGGCGAAGTCGCTGCAGCCGCCGGGGTCCGCACAGCCGGGGGTGCCGGGATGGTCGTAATCACCGGCAGATCGAGCGGCTTGCAACTCGGGCCGGGGGTGTTCTGGTACAGCGGCACACCCGAATCAGTCTCGCAGCGCCAGACCTGGGCCTGAGCCAGCTGGGGCACAAGCCAGGCGAACATGGCGGCGAGCAGCAGGAATTTCATCGGATGAGTGTATGACAAAAGGGGCGGTTGCCCGCCCCTTTCCGGTGCAAACCGCGTCCCAAACGGGCGCAGTCTGCCGATGTACGACCGCCTGATCAGAGCGAGTAGTACATATCGAATTCCACCGGGTGGGTGGTCATGCGGAAACGGGTGACCTCTTCCATCTTGAGAGAGATGTAAGCGTCGATCATGGCGTCGCTGAACACGCCACCCCGGGTCAGGAACTCGCGGTCCTTGTCGAGGTAGTCCAGGGCCATATCGAGCGACGAGCACACGGTCGGGATCTTTGCATCCTCTTCCGGGGGCAGGTCATAGAGATTCTTGTCAGCAGCATCGCCCGGGTGAATCTTGTTTTGCACGCCATCCAGGCCGGCCATCATCATGGCCGAGAAGGCCAGGTAGGGGTTGGCCGTGGGATCAGGGAAGCGCACTTCGATCCGGCGCCCCTTGGGATTGCTCACATAGGGAATACGGATCGAAGCCGAGCGGTTGCGGGCCGAGTAGGCCAGCTTGACCGGCGCTTCAAAGCCAGGCACCAGACGCTTGTAGGAATTGGTGCCAGGGTTGGTGATCGCGTTCAGGGCACGGGCGTGCTTGATGATGCCGCCGATGTAATAGAGCGCGAAGTCGGACAGTCCGGCGTACTTGTCACCGGCGAAGAGGTTTTGGCCGTCTTTCCAGATTGACTGGTGCACATGCATGCCCGAACCATTGTCACCCACGACGGGCTTGGGCATGAAGGTGGCCGTCTTGCCGTAGCTGTGGGCGACATTCAACACCACATACTTGAGGACCTGCGTCCAGTCGGCGCGCTGCACCAGGGTGGAGAACTTGGTGCCGATCTCGTTCTGGCCAGCACCGGCCACCTCATGGTGGTGCACTTCAACCGGCACGCCCATCTGCTCCAGGATCAGGCACATCTCGGAGCGCATGTCCTGGAAGGAGTCCACCGGGGGCACCGGGAAATAACCACCCTTGACCGCCGGACGATGCGCCAGATTGCCGCCTTCAAAGTCCTTGCCGGTGCTCCAGGAGGCTTCTTCGGAGTTGATCTTCACGCCGCAGCCCGACATGTCAACATTCCAGGTCACCGAATCAAAAATGAAGAATTCGGGCTCGGGGCCGAAGAAGGCGGTGTCGCCAATGCCGGTCGACTTGAGGTAAGCCTCAGCGCGCTTGGCCAGCGAACGCGGGTCGCGGTCGTAGCCTTTGCCATCGGAGGGCTCGATCACATCGCAAGTCAGGATTAGCGTGGACTCTTCACGAAAGGGATCGATGTTGGCGGTAGACGGGTCGGGCATGAGCAGCATGTCGGAAGCCTCGATGCCCTTCCAGCCGGCGATGGAGGAGCCGTCAAAGGCATGGCCATGCTCGAACTTGTCCTCGTCGAAATGCGAGATGGGCACCGAAACGTGCTGCTCCTTGCCGCGGGTATCGGTAAAGCGGAAGTCAACGAACTTGACGTCGTTGTCCGCGATTTTCTTCATGACGTCCTGGGCAGAAGCCATCGATGCGATCTCCAAAGTGTCGGGGGAAAAATGAAAAGTAGTGCAAGCCGGTTCCGCCCAAGGACCTGGACAGAAGGCGAGACGCGGGATTGTGGGAGTTTTCCCGCACCTCGGCAAATTTGCATGAAGCGTGCCATGGTGCGAGACCCCCTCGCCAGGCTGCCAACAATCGCCTGAGCACCCACTGCCACGCCCGAAAGACGGGCACTCAGACCCGGGATCCAGTCCGGACTGCCTGGATGGGCCTGCACGCACCCGTTAAAAGACGCACCAATATAAATCATGTTGCACCAACAAAGAGCTATTTTATCGGAGCAAAAAGGAAACGCCCCAATTTGGAACCTGCTCTAGAGATGAGCCATTCCGGGCGCATGCAAGGGCCTATCAAAGAAATGCGGTCTGCAGATCGTTCAAAAAGGCCAGCCCGCGAGCCGTCGGGGCAAGGCGCGCCGGATGAGGGTCAAGGAGTCCACGTTCCTGCAGGCGCAGCAAGACTGGAGCAATGCGCGTGATCGGCAGCCCGGTCCGCTCCTCGAAGCTGGCGGCCGGCACGCCCTCGAGGAGGCGCAGCGCATTGAGCATGAACTCGAAGGGCAGATCTGCATCTCCCAGGACACGCTCGATCTCGACTGCTTCGCCCCTCAGGGCTGCCTCCATATAGGCCCTGGGGTGACGCCAGCGTGACTGGCGCAGGATGCGGTCATGAAAAGAGAGCTTGCCGTGGGCCCCCGCCCCGATGCCCAGGTAGTCCCCGAACTGCCAGTAGTTGAGGTTATGGCGGGCGCGATGGCCCACGCGCGCAAAAGCCGAGACCTCATAGCGCTCGAGGCCAGTGCCTTCCAGCTGCGCAAGGGCGGCGTCATGCAGGTCTGCGGCCGCATCGTCATCGGGCATCCCGGCCGGAGGCTGAGAGGCAAACAAGGTGTTGGGCTCAAGGGTGAGCTGATACACCGACAGATGCGGGGGATCAAAGGACAGCGCCTGCTCCAGGTCGGCGTTCAGAGCGGCCAGGCTCTGACCCGGCAAGGCCACCATCAAGTCAAGATTGAAGGTCGGAAAATCTTCGCATGCAGCAGCGGCAGCGGC
>JBEELY010000342.1:0-4906 GCA_041167925.1 Pseudomonadota bacterium
CCTGCGGCGTAGCACTCGAGCCTTCGCCTCTGACGTCGAGCGGCGCCCGGGAGGCATCAGGCCCAGTCGACTGCTGCAACAAACGGTCGAGGGGTAAGTAAAGCAGGTTGCCGTTACCTCGGGAGTCGACCACCACCTTGCTGGTGTTGGAGAAGATCTGCTGCATGGTCTCGAGATACATGCGGTCGCGCGTGACCTGCGGTGCCTTTGCGTACTCGCCAAGAATCTGCTTGAAGCGGGCAGCATCACCCTGTGCAGCCGCCACCACCCGGTCCTTGTAGCCCTCGGCTTCCTGCTGCAAACGCGCTGCAGTACCACGGGCCTTGGGGATCACATCGTTGGCGTAGGCACGACCCTCGTTGATGAGACGCTCGCGATCCTGCGCAGCCTTGTTGGCGTCTTCGAAGGCGGCCTGCACCTGCTCGGGCGGCTGCGCCTGCTGGATGGTGACGTCCACGATCCCGATCCCTGCCTTGTAGCGGTCAGCGATTTCCTGCATCAGACGCAGCGCGTCTTTGGCTACCTGCTCTTTCTCTTCATAGAGCACCTGATCAATCCCCATGCGTCCGATCACCTCGCGGGTGGCGGTCTCAGCCGCCTGGCGCACGATCTCTTCGGGCGCGCCCCCGGGGTTGTTGTTGAAGAGATAGGCCTTGGGGTCTGTGATGCGGTACTGGACCGCAAACTGCAGATCGACGATGGCCTGGTCTCCGGTCAGGATGAGCGCCTCACGTGGCACCTTGTTCTTGACGTTGGTGCGATAGCCCACTTCAACCTGGCGCAGGCGCTGGACATCGACCATCTCGGCCGTCTCGATCGGGTAGGGCATGCGCCACTTGAAACCCGCCGAATCGGTGATGTAACGGAACTCTCCGAACCGCAGGATGGCAGCCGCTTGCCCCTCCTGAACGATGTAAAACCCACTGGCCAGCCAGAGCAGGAAGGCAGCCCCAGCGATCAGGCCCAGACCCGTGCCCGCAAGCTTGAAGGACGGACCGCCAGACGATTCTGGCGAACCGCCACGGGGCGGAGGCCCCCCTGCGCCTCGTCCCTTGCCGAACAGCCGGTTCAGGCGTTGATTGAAATCACGCCAGAGCTCGTCGAGGTCTGGAGGACCATCTCCGCCTGCAGGTCGCTGAGGACGTTGGGGACGCGGCGGCGGGCGGGATTCCTCCTGCCGATCGCCCTGACTCGAGGGCGATTCGGGCGCACGACCACCCGAGGCTGGATCAGAGCCAGAGCCTGTAGAGCCGGAGCGGCCCCAGCCGGAATCATTGAGCGAAAACACTGCGCGAAAACGGGACCACATCATGCGACCTGCTGGATGTGTTGAGGGCATTCAGGGAAGTTCGGGCGCCTGGCTCGGGCCGGATTCTGAGGCAGCATCGTCGCCCCCATCAGAGGGCCGGCACTGATCGACCGCCTGCAACAACGCTGCCTCAAGCTGCGACAGACCCGATCCGTTACGTGCGCTGACAAACAAGCGCGAGACTCTACCACAGGGCTCCCATTCGACCCGCGGGCCATGTTCGAGCAAGTCGATCTTGTTCCAGACCTGCCACTGCGGAACGGTCTCGGCGCCGATCTCGGCCAGCACCCGGTCGACCTGCTCAATCTGCGCATCTCGCTCGGGCGAGGCTGCATCGACGACATGCAGCAGAAGATCCGCCTGCGCTGTCTCTTCAAGGGTGGCACGAAAGGCGCGCACCAGTCCATGAGGCAGATCTCGGACAAAACCCACAGTATCGGAAAGGATGATCTCGGTGCCCGGGCCGAGTTCGAGCCGGCGCGACAGGGTATCGAGCGTAGCGAACAGCTGGTCCGCAGCAAAGGTACCTGCCCCCGTGAGGGCATTGAACAAAGTGGACTTGCCAGCATTGGTGTAACCCACCAGAGAGACCGTGAAGACCCCTCGACGGTCCCGCGACTTGCGACGGGTCCGTCGCTGACGCTCGCTACGTTCGAGTCGCTCGCGCACCTGTCTGATCTTGGCGGCGAGCATGCGTCGGTCCATTTCGAGCTGGGTCTCGCCAGGGCCACCGCGCACCCCGATGCCGCCGCGCTGGCGCTCGAGGTGACTCCAGGCCCGCACGAGCCGCGAGGACTGATGCTGAAGCCGTGCAAGTTCGACCTGGAGTTTGCCTTCAGCGCTGCGGGCGCGCTGCCCGAAAATCTCGAGGATCAGTTCGGTGCGGTCGAGCACCCTCACCTTCCAGGCGCGCTCCAGGTTACGCTGCTGGATGGCCGAGATTTCGTGATCAAAGAGCACGAGATTGATGCCCAGCGATTCAATGGTCTGGGCGATCTCGTCGACCTTGCCTCTGCCAAGGTACAGACCGGGATCGGGCCGGGGTCGGTGGCAGACCTGCCGGGCGATTTCAGGATGACCTGCTGAGGCAGCCAGAGCGCAGAGCTCATCCAGGGAAGCATCATCACGACGCTCCCGCCCAATGGAGACACCAAGCAGAAGCGCCGCTGAACCTTCATGTGAGGGCTCGGACCGGTCAGATCGGCGGGTGGGACTCGCGACAGAATCAGAGTTCGAGGCAGACAACGCGGTCGGGAGTCCTTGGATGGGCTTCAGTCCTGCGCGCCCTCTTCTTGGGAGAAGTTGACTGGTCGTGCAGGAACCACAGTGGAGATGGCGTGCTTGTACACCATCTGGGTGACGGTGTTCTTGAGCAGAACCACGTACTGGTCAAAGGCATCGATCTGCCCCTGCAGCTTGATGCCATTGACCAGGTAAATCGAGACCGGGATGTGATCCCGGCGAAGCTGGTTGAGGAAGGGATCCTGGAGGAGTTGTCCCTTGTTGCTCATGAGGGCCTCGGCGCGCGGGTTTGTTTTTTGTTCACTGTACCGGAAAAGACCACCCGTCGCCTGGAAATCGTAGAAGGCATGCCGAAAGCGGGGCTTTTGGCATCGAAAGGAGCTTTTGCTCTAGGTCGAAGGTGCAAAGGGGTTATTGCCGGAGCGAAATTCAATCCGCAGCGGCGTACCCTGCAAGGAGAAGTGATCCCGGAACCAGCCCTCCAGATAGCGACGGTAGGAGTCGGGAACACGATCGAGCGCATTGCCGTGAATCACCACGATGGGCGGATTCTGGCCGCCCTGATGGGCATAGCGCAGCTTTGGACGCACCAGGCCCCGGCGAGGCGGAGTCTGTCGTTCCACGGCATCTTGCAGCGCTCGGGTGAGTTTGGGTGTGGGCAGCTTGGCGAATGCGGCCGCATGGGCCTCATTGACCGAGCGCATGAGAGCGCCGATGCCCTTACCCTGACTGGCACTCACGAAATGGGTGCGGGCAAACGACAGAAACCCAAGCTTGCGCGCCATCTCGACCTTGATGCGATCACGCTGATGGTCGTCAGCCAGATCCCATTTGTTGATCCCCACCACCAGCGCCCGGCCTGACTCGAGTGCAAAGCCCGCGATGTGAGCATCCTGCTCGGCCACATCCTGTGAAGCATCGAGCAGGAGAATGCAGACATGGCTGTCTTCAATAGCCTGCAGCGTCTTGACCACCGAGAACTTCTCGATCATCTCGGTGACCTTGCCACGACGCCTGACACCAGCGGTGTCGACCAGGGTGTAAGACCGTCCACCACGATCAAAATCGGCCGAGACCGCATCGCGGGTTGTCCCTGGCTGATCGAAGGCGATCATGCGCTCCTCTCCCAGCAGGGTATTGATCAGGGTGGACTTGCCCACATTGGGCCGACCAATGACCGCAACCCGGATGCGCCTGGGCGCTGTGATCGTCTTCAGGGGCGGCGGCATTGCCCCTTCAGGAGACGGCCCTGCAGGCGCGATGGGCTCGGGGGTCGATTCAGGAGGCGATTCAGAGGCCGGATCCGGAAGGCGCAA
Organism: Pseudomonadota bacterium; assembly: GCA_041167925.1. Classification (GTDB taxonomy): domain Bacteria; phylum Pseudomonadota; class Gammaproteobacteria; order Burkholderiales; family Burkholderiaceae_E; genus UBA4615. The sequence continues at coordinate 3,868 of JBEELY010000342.1, forward strand.
CACGGGCTCAGGGGCCTGAGGCAGACAGGACTCGATGAGGTCGGTCACGCCGTCGCCGTGAGCAGCCGAGATCGCCCAGGGCTCACCCAGTCCGAGCGACCAGAAATCGGCGACCGCCGAAGCACGCGGCAGCCCTTCAGTCTTGTTGACGGCAAGCACCACCTGCGCGGCCGTCTTGCGCAATTCGTTGGCGATATCCCGATCGCGGCCGGCCATGCCCTCGCGACCATCGACCACGAAAATGACCAGGTCAGCTTCAATCACGGCCTGCCGGGCCTGGCGCGCCATCTCGGCGGCAATGCCGGTCTTGGCCACCGGCTCAAAGCCGCCGGTATCGATCACGATATAGCGGCGCGATCCCACCCGACCCGTGCCGTAATGCCGGTCGCGGGTCAGACCGGGAATGTCTGCAACCAGCGCCGCACGGCTTCGGGTGAGGCGATTGAACAGCGTGGACTTGCCAACGTTGGGACGCCCCACCAGGGCGACCACCGGAGTCCGCCCGCGCGTACCTTCGGATAAAGAAACCATTGCGTGATCAGTCAAGGCAGCCGCCATGCGTACAGGCTGCCGCCCGTGGTCTGGACCACGACCGTACCCTTGGCGCCCACAGGTGGCGCGACGATGGGTTTGCCATCGGTGGAGGTCACGGCGCCCAGCATGCCACGATCACGGGTCAGCCAAAGGACGCGGCCCTCACGGTCGCCCGTGACAAGCGCCGAGCCTGAAATGAAAGGGGCGCTCAATCGGCGCCGATCAAATCCCGTGGTGCGCCAGCCCGCCTGACCACGTCGATCGAAGGCCTGTACACGATCTGCTGCATCGACAGAGACCAGTCCAAGGTCGTCGATGTCGAATCCGGTCGCCGATGAAAATTCCTGCGACCAGAGCAGGCGACCAGTGGCGAGTTCAAAGCAGCCGATGCGGCCCTGGTAGGCCACGGCACAGATCTCACGACCGATGACAAGCGGCGAACCGACCACATCAGCGATACGCTCGAGTTCGTTGGCACCGCGCGGTTGCGCGAGGGCAACGTCCC
>JBEELY010000362.1:0-2516 GCA_041167925.1 Pseudomonadota bacterium
CGCGACTGGGCCAGATTGCCGCCATGGAACCACAGCCCGGGCTGCCTGACCGGCTTCCACATATTGCGCAACTCGCCTTCCCAGGGGCCGGGATCGTTTCTGGTCCCTGAACCAAGCCCCCAGCAGGGGCCGACGCGACGCGCCACTTCAGGGGAAATGAGATGGGCAGCCCATTCGCTCATTGATCCATAGCCCGTCGCCCAAACGATGAGATCGGCCTCAAGAACTTCACCCGAAGCAAGCGCAATCCCCTCGGGTCGAATCCGCTCGATGGTCACTCCAGTGCGCAAGCCGATCTGACCCTGTGCGATGAGCTCGGAAGCGCCAACATCGATGTAATAGCCTGAGCCGCGACGGGCATACATGGCACTCAGACCTGAGCCATCCTCACCAAAGGTCAGGGCAAACCCTGCACGCTCCAGGCGGGCATAAAAGTCGGCGTCATCGCGACGCATCTCGTTCATCTGGGCAATCTGGCCCGCGGGCGCGAAGCGCGCAGGCATGCTGGCCACGGTGAGGTCGGCCAGATCGGTATCGATGCCGGCTGCCACGGCCTCCTCCGAATAGAGCGGGCGTCGAAAACGCGCAAGACTCTCGGATCGCACCACCAGGGTGGGCGAGCGCTGCAACATCGTGACCTGGGCGCCATGCTCCCAAAGATCAGCTGCGATGTCGTGCGCCGAATTGTTGGAGCCCACCACAATGCATCGCCGACCTGCCCAGGCCTCGCCCCCGGGATGTTCACTCGAGTGATGTTGCTTGCCGAGGAACTCCGACAGGCCCGGATAGTCGGGTCGGTTGGGAAAGCCGGACATCCCGGTGGCCAGCACCAGATGCTTCGGGGTCAGGACAAGAGACTGTCCCTCGTGTTCGACCTCCACCTCCCAGGCATGGGTCAAAGGATCCCAGCGCGCCCGACGGCAGGGGGTGGAGCCCCAGAAGTCGAGATCCATGATGCTGCAATAGGCCTCGAGCCAGTCAGCCATCCGGTCTTTCGGGGTGTAGACAGGCCAGTGATCAGGAAAGGGCAGATAAGGCAGATGGTCGTACCAGACCGGGTCGTGCAGGCACAGCGATCGGTAGCGCTTGCGCCAGGAATCGCCCGGGCGGGCGTGGCGTTCGACAATCAGGCTGCCCACACCAAGACGCTTGAGCCGTGCGGCGAGCGCCAGACCGCCCTGTCCGCCGCCCACGATCAGGACCGCGGGCTGAAGCCCATGCCCCAGGGCCGCCTTGCGGGCATCGCGCTGATCGACCCAGTGCGCTCGCCCGCGCTCGACCCGATGCACGGCACCTGCTTCGCGCCTGGGCCCGGCAGGCTCTTCATGGCCGTGCAGACTGCGCAGGCTTGTGAACAAGGTCCAACAACGTCCCTGTCGCAAGCGCACCTGTCCGACGCCCTGCCCCGCTGCGGTACTGAAGTCGAACCAGGCCTGAATGCCGCCGTCGCGCATGACGACGGGCATGCCCCGCACCTGAAGGGCATGCATCCGGGTACGGGCCGCTGTCGCGAGCAGCAGATGATGAATGGCCGGCACGCCTTCCTGGGTGACGATGTTCCAGCTGAAGGCAAGCAGGTCTCTCCAGCTGGCCTCCGGCTCAAACAGGGCGATGGCCTGCGGCACCTCCCCGGCTTCAAGATGCCGTGCCAGTTGATCAAGCCAGGCCTGCACCTCGCGGGTCAGCGTCTCGGGATCTGAAAGGGGATGGGCAGTCATTGTTGGATACGCAAGCGGTGTTCGAGGTAGACACTCGAGCATACCGCTTGCCGTTCAGCGGAAAAGCGGCAGGACAACCTGTCTAATCCCGGGCGGGATTCGGTCCGCTGGGCCCACAATGTGACCAGATTCGCTCCATCCGCATGATGACTGCCCCCCTGCTCCCAAGCGCCCCTGTCCGCCTGCCCGACTGGCAAAGGATGTTCGATAACTTCGACACCATGGTCGAGGCAGGTTTGCGTGTTCGCCAGATGGGGCGTCTCACCCGGGTGTCCGGGCTGGTGCTTGAAGCCAGCGGCCTGCGTCTTCCGATCGGCACGGTCTGCTCTGTGGGACAGGCCAGGGGGCCCCGACTCGATGCCGAGGTGGTGGGTTTTTCTGATGACCGCGTCTTCCTGATGCCCCTGTCCGATACCTCGGGCCTGTGCCCGGGCGCACCAGTGATGCCCGTCGATGAACCGGTGCTTGCCCCTACCCTGCGCAGGTTCAGCCATCCGCTGCGTCGCACGGGCGACCGCTCGCGTTGGTTGCCCATGGGCAACGCCTTGCTGGGCCGTGTGGTCGATGCACAGGGCGAACCCATGGACGGCAAAGGCCCACTGCAGGCCCTTGAGCGAGGTCCGGTCATTCGCCGACCGCTCAACGCGATGGATCGCGAACCGGTGCGTCTTCCTTTGGATACCGGTGTTCGTGCCATCAATGCCATGCTCACAGTCGGTCGCGGGCAGCGCCTGGGCCTGTTTGCTGGGTCTGGGGTCGGAAAAAGTGTGTTGATGGGCATGATGGCCCGATATACCG
>JBEELY010000407.1:0-4897 GCA_041167925.1 Pseudomonadota bacterium
GCAACGGCAAAGTCGTGAAAGCGGCGGGCATCAAGCTCGAACAGTAATCCCGGGAGCTTTGCGCCATGTCCGATTCGAACTCGTTGCCCGTACAGGGCCTTCAGATCCGTTCGATGCGTCGCGACGAACTCGACATGGCCCTGGACTGGGCCGCTGCAGAGGGCTGGAATCCGGGCTTGCAGGATGCCCAGCCCTTTTTTGAGGCCGACCCGGGCGGGTTTTTGCTGGGCTCCGTCAACGGGCAGCCGGTCTCAATGATTGCGGCCACCCGTTACGGCGCAGGCTATGGCTTTATCGGGTTCTACATCGCGCATCCAGAATCACGGGGTCGCGGTCTGGGCTTTGCGGTCTGGCAGGCTGCCATAGCCCGCCTTGCGGGGCGGGTCATCGGGCTCGATGGCGTGATCGCGCAGCAGGACAATTACCGCAAGTCCGGGTTTGTTCTGGCCCATCGCAATGTGCGCTACGAAGGACGATCTGATGGAAGCGCGCTGGAGAAGGCCCCGCCGGGTTTGAGCGTGCGCACGATCAATGCCGAGTCTGTTGCTGGGCCTGCTTCTTCAACTGGTTCTTCGACGGGTGCTGCGTCGGGCGCTGCGCCAGACGCCATCTCCTTCGCCCAACTTCTGGACTACGACCGCCGTTTTTTCCCGGCAAGCCGTGACACGTTTCTTCAGTCCTGGGTGACCCAGCCGGCCAGCGTGGTGAGAGTGCTGGTCAACGACATTGGCGGTATCGAAGGCTATGGCGTGATTCGGCCCAGCCGCACCGGCTGGAAGATCGGTCCGCTCTTTGCGCAGACGCCTCTCGCGGCCGAGGCGCTCTTCGCAGCGCTGAGTGCGCAGGTGCCCGCGGGTGATTCCTTGTTTCTGGACATTCCGCAGAGCCAGCCTGAAGCCCTTGCCCTGGTGGAGCGTCATGCCATGACGCCGATGTTCGAGACGGCACGCATGTACAAGGGGCCTGCACCCGATATTTCTCTCGGATGCACCTATGGGATCACTTCGTTCGAGCTGGGTTGAGGGCTTCGGCCGGCGGCTCACGCCGCCTTGACGCGCACTGCGCGCGCATGAGCCTGCACCGCAAAATAAGAGCGTGTTTTACTGAAAAAACTCTCTGACCTTGTCTTTCCAGGATTTGGACTGAGGGCTGTGGCGGTCGTCTTTCAGGGTGGCTTCGAGCTCCCGCAGCAGTTGCTTTTGCTTGTCGGTGAGGCGCACCGGGGTCTCAACCAGAATGTGCGCATACAGATCGCCGGGCACGCTTGAGCGCACGCCCTTGATGCCCTTGCCGCGCAGCCGGAAGGTCTTGCCGGTCTGCGTGCCTTCGGGCAACTCGATTTCGGCATCCCCTCCCAACGTGGGGACCTTCATGGCACCGCCCAACGCCGCCAGCGTGATGCCGACCGGCACTTCGCAGTGCAGGTCATCGCCATCGCGCTTGAAGACCGAATGCTCCTTCAGGTGGATCTCGACATAGAGGTCCCCTGGTGGTCCGCCATTGACGCCGGGCTCGCCATTGCCCGCAGAGCGGATGCGCATGCCGTCATCAATACCCGCCGGAATGCGCACCTGCAGGGTCTTGGTGCGCTTGACACGGCCCACGCCCTCGCAGCTCGCACACGGGTCGGAAATCGTCTTGCCGCTGCCCCGACAGCCCGGACAGGTCTGCTGGATCGAGAAAAAGCCTTGCTGCACACGCACGGCACCCTGGCCATTGCAGGTACGACAGGTCTGCGGACGGGTGCCGGCCTTGGCGCCGCTGCCCTTGCAGGTCTCGCAGGAGTCCCAGGAGGGCACGCGGATCTCGGTCTCGTAGCCCCGCGCAGCCTGCTCCAGGGTGACTTCCATGGCGTAACGCAGGTCGGCCCCGCGATAGACGCCATTACGCCCGCCACGCTGACCGCCTCCGCCCCCGCCACCGAAGATGTCGCCGAAGATGTCGCCAAAGACATCACCGAAACCACCCCCGCCAAAACCTGCCCCGCCTGCGCCTGCGCCCACGTTGGGATCGACACCGGCATGGCCGTAGCGATCGTAGGCCTCACGCTTGGACGCATCGGAGAGCATCTCGTAGGCCTCCTTGGCCTCCTTGAATTTCTCTTCTGCGTCCTTGTTGTCCGGATTGCGATCCGGGTGGAATTTCATGGCGAGCTTGCGGTACGCCTTCTTGATGTCCTCATCCGAGGCGTTCCTGGCCACACCAAGAACTTCGTAGTAATCCCGTTTCGCCATGTCTGATCCGTGTGTGAGGCCTCAACGCCCAATCAGGCGTCGCGCTTGACTTCCTTGAACTCGGCGTCGACCACGTCGGCATCCTTGTCGGCACGACCGGCACCGCCCGCCGCACCCCCTGCCGCGCCGCCAGCACCTGCTGCACCGGCCGCTGCCGCCGCCGCTGCTGCCGCATCACCGCCCTGCGCAGCATAGAGCTTTTCGCCGATCTTCTGTGCTGCGGTCATGAGCGTCTGGGTCGCTGCATCGATGGCCGCCTTGTCATCGGTCTTGAGTGCCTCTTCGGTGCCCTTGACCGCTGCTTCAATGGTGTCCTTCTCGGCAGCGTCGAGCTTGTCGGCATGCTCGGTGAGCTGCTTACGCACCGAATGCACCAGCGAATCCGCCTGATTGCGCGCCTCGACCAGCTCACGACGGCGCGAGTCTTCGGCCGCGTTCATTTCGGCGTCCTTGACCATGCGCTGGATTTCGTCTTCGTTCAGCCCCGAGTTTGCCTTGATGGTGATCTTGTTTTCCTTGCCGCTGGCCTTGTCGCGGGCTGAGACATGCAGGATGCCGTTGGCGTCGATGTCGAAGGTCACCTCGATCTGCGGCGTGCCGCGGGGTGCCGAAGGAATGCCTTCAAGGTTGAACTCGCCCAGCAGCTTGTTGCCGGAGGCCATTTCACGCTCGCCCTGGAAGACCTTGACCGTGACCGCCGGCTGATTGTCTTCGGCCGTGGAGAAGGTCTGCGCAAACTTGGTCGGGATGGTGGTGTTCTTGGTGATCATCTTGGTCATCACACCCCCAAGGGTTTCGATGCCCAGCGACAGTGGCGTGACATCGAGCAGCAGCACGTCCTTGCGATCGCCCGACAGCACAGAGCCCTGCACTGCAGCACCCACGGCCACGGCCTCGTCGGGATTCACATCGCGACGCGGGTCCTTGCCGAAGAAGGCTTTGACTGCATCCTGCACCTTAGGCATGCGGGTCATGCCGCCCACCAGAATCACGTCATCAATTTCGGAGACCTTGACGCCCGCATCCTTGATCGCCACGCGGCAGGGCTCGATGGTGCGCTCGATCAGATCTTCGACCAGGGCCTCGAGCTTGGAGCGGCTGATACGCAGGTTCAGGTGCTTGGGGCCAGACGCATCGGCCGTGATGTAGGGCAGGTTGATCTCAGTCTGCTGGCTCGAGGAGAGCTCGATCTTGGCCTTTTCGGCAGCATCCTTCAGACGCTGCAGTGCAAGCACGTCCTTGGAAAGGTCAACGCCCTGCTCTTTCTTGAACTCGGTGATCAGGTGGTCGATGATGCGCTGATCGAAGTCTTCACCGCCCAGGAAGGTGTCGCCGTTGGTCGAGAGCACCTCGAACTGCTTTTCGCCATCAACGTCTGCAATCTCGATGATGGACACGTCAAAGGTGCCACCCCCCAGGTCATAGACGGCAATCTTGCGATCCTTGCCCGCGGCCTTGTCCAGACCAAAGGCGAGCGCCGCCGCGGTGGGCTCATTGATGATCCGCTTGACTTCAAGGCCCGCGATACGGCCCGCATCCTTGGTGGCCTGGCGCTGAGCATCGTTGAAGTAGGCCGGCACCGTGATCACCGCCTCAGTGACCTCTTCACCAAGGTAGTCCTCGGCGGTTTTCTTCATCTTGCGCAGCACTTCGGCCGACACCTGCGGCGGCGCAATCTTTTTGTCGCGGGCCTGCACCCAGGCATCGCCATTGTCATTGCGCACGATGCCGTAGGGCATCAGTCCGATGTCCTTTTGCACTTCCTTTTCTTCGAACTTGCGCCCGATCAGGCGTTTGACCGCATACAAGGTGTTGCGGGGGTTGGTGACCGCCTGACGCTTGGCGGGCGCACCCACCAGAACTTCACCATCTTCCATGTAGGCAATGATGGACGGCGTCGTGCGCGCACCTTCGGAGTTTTCGATGACCTTGGGCTGTCCGCCCTCCATGACGGCCACGCAGGAATTGGTAGTGCCGAGGTCGATGCCAATGATCTTGCCCATGAGAGGAATCCTTCAGGAGAAATGTTTGCGAATGGAGTGCAGATGCGGGGTTCCTGGCGGATTTCAAGTCCGAGGCATCGGGATCCTCAGGAACCGGAATCGAAGTCGCCAGGAACAGGCCCGGCCGGCGATCAGCCCTGACCGTTGCTGACCGTGACCATGGCAGGCCGCAGGACCCGCTCGTTGATGAGAAAGCCCTTTTGCATGACCGCCACCACCGTGTTGGCAGCCACGCCCGGGGCAGGCACCATCGAAATCGCCTGATGCTGATTGGGGTCGAACTTCTGCCCGGCCGGATCGATGGCCAGCAGCTTGTTCCGCTCGAAAGCGCTATCGAGCTGGCGCAGCGTGGCCTGCACGCCTTCGCGCAGATTCTCCAGGCTAGGCGCCTCGACCCGCAGGGCCATTTCGAGGCTGTCATGAACGGCCAGCAGGCTCTCGGCAAACCGTTCAATGGCGAACTTGTGGGCAGCGGCAACATCAAGCTGGCTGCGCTTGCGCAGGTTTTCGAGATCAGCCTGAGCCCGCAGCGCGCGGTCCATGTATTCGTTGGCGCGGGCCTGGGCCTCGGCGAGCAGGGTTTCGATGCCCGCCTGTCCCTCGGTCGGCTGATCGGACGGTTGTCCACCAGGCGAGCCGGGGGGCTGGGCCGCCTGCCGC
>JBEELY010000486.1:0-3631 GCA_041167925.1 Pseudomonadota bacterium
CTGGTCGTGCCCTATCCCGCGGGAGGCAATGCCGACCAGATCGGCCGGCTGATTGCGGAACGGCTTTCAAACGCTCTGGGTCAACAGGTGGTGGTTGAAAATCGTGCTGGCGCCGGGGCCACCATTGGTGCCCAGGCCGTGGCCCGTTCGCCTGCCGATGGCTACACCCTGCTGCTCGCGCCTTCGGCCGTGATGGTGATCACCCACCATCTGCGCAAGGTGCCCTACGACCCCGAGGCGGACTTCACGCCAATCGCCAGCCTATCCAGTAGCTATGGGCTGGTGGCAGCGCGCGCCGACCTGCCCGCCAACAGCATGGCTGAGCTTGCCGCACTGGCACGTCAGCAGCCCGGCAAGCTCACCTTTGGATCGGCAGGCACAGCCACGGCCACGCACCTGTCGGGCGAGATCGTGCATCAGAAAATGGGCATCAAGGTGCTGCATGTGCCCTACAAGGGCTCGGCCGAGTCGCTCAACGATCTGGTGGGCGGGCGCATCGATCTGATCTACGACCCTGTGGCACTCGCCCAGGTCAAGGCAGGCCGGCTCAAGGTGCTCGCCACCACTGCGGCCACACGGCATCCCGAGCTGCCAGAGGTGCCCACGCTCAAGGAGCAGGGCATCGATGCCGATGTGGGTAGCTGGTTTGGCCTGTTCGCCCCAAAAGGCACAGCCCCCGAGGTGATCGAACGCATCGCCAGCGAATCCGCCCGAGCCATGAATGCCCCGGGCACCCGTGAGACACTGCTCAAGTTCAGTCAGTATCCTGACGTTCGTAGTCCAGCCCAGTTTGCAAATCAGATCCAGGCCGACAATGCACGCTATCGTGCGCTGATCCAGAGCCTGGGCATCAAGGTGGAGTGACCATGACCCGTAGCCATGACGACAACGTTCGCGAAGACATTCGCAACCTGATCCATCCCTACACCCCGCTCAACACGCATGCGGTCACAGGCCCCATGATCATCCGCAAGGGCGATGGCGTGTATGTCGAAGATGACCAGGGCCGCCGCTACCTCGAAGGCATGGCCGGACTCTGGTGTACGGCCCTGGGGTTTTCCGAGCAGCGCCTGGTCGATGCCGCGATCCGACAGATGAGGGATCTGCCCTACTACCAGATCTTCGCGGGCCGCTCCAATGAGCCCTCGATCGCGTTGTCTGAAAAGCTGCTTTCCATGACCCGGCATCTGGGCATGGACAAGGCCCTGTACGCCAATTCCGGATCCGAAGCCAACGACGCCGCGGTCAAGGTGATCTGGTATTACTTCAATGCCATCGGCAAGCCCGAAAAGAAAAAGCTGATCGCTCGTGAGCGCGGCTATCACGGCGTGACCGTCATGGCGGGCAGCCTCACCGGCATTCCCGGTAACCACGCCGACTTCGATCTTCCGGTGCAGCGTGTGCTGCGCACCGGCTGCCCGAGCCTGTATCACTATGGCAAGCCTGGCGAGACCGAAGAGCAGCTGGTGGATCGCCTGGTGGCCGACCTCGAGGCCCTCATTGCCCGTGAAGGCGCCGACACCATCGCCGCCTTCTTTGCCGAGCCAGTGCAGGGCGCAGGCGGCGTGATTGTGCCGCCCATGAGCTATTTTCCGCGCATCCAGGAGGTGCTCAAGCGCAACGACATCCTGATGGTGGCCGACGAGGTGATCTGCGGCTTCGGGCGCACTGGCCAGATGTTTGGCTGCGATACCTACGGCATCAAGCCCGACATCATGACGGTGGCCAAGGCACTGTCGAGCTCCTATCTGCCGATTTCGGCCACGCTGGTCTCGGCACCCATCTACGAAGGCCTGGTCAAGGGCAGCGAGCGCAACGGCGCCTTCTCTCATGGTGTCACTTACGCCGGGCATCCGGTGGCCTCTGCCGTGGCCCTGGAGACGCTCAAGATCTACGAAGAGAGCGATATCGTCGGTCATGTCCAGCGTGTCGCCCCTCGTTTTCAGACAAGGCTCGCAGCACTTGCAGCGCATCCCCTGGTGGCCGATGCACGCGGCGTGGGCTTGATCGGTGCCATCGAAATCGTTCAGGACAAGGCCTCGAAGAAGACCTTCGATCCTGCAAGTGGTGTGGTGGCCCGCTTGTCTTCTGCCGTGCTCGAGCATGGACTGATCACACGGGCCCTGCGCGACACCATGGCCGTCTGCCCGCCGCTCATCATTACCGAGACCCAGATCGACGAGCTGTTCGACAAGCTTGAGCTTGCTCTGGCTGACGCGCTGGCCTTCGCACGCGGCAAGGGACTGGTGGCCTGAGATGACGAGCACCACACCTTCCTACGATCACGGCACCTGCGAGCGCAAGCTGATCGGCCAGACCATCGGCAATGCCTTCGACCGAACAGTCGAACAGCATGCCGACCGCGAGGCGCTGGTCGTGGTGCATCAGCAGGTCCGCTGGACCTGGCGACAGCTGGCCGACCGGGTGGACGCCCTGGCGGCCGGCCTGCTCGCTCTGGGTCTCGAGCCCGGCGACCGCATCGGCATCTGGGCGCCCAACTGTTCGGAGTGGACCCTCACCCAGTTCGCTTCCGCCAAGGCGGGGCTGATCCTGGTCAACATCAATCCAGCCTATCGCAGGGCCGAGCTCGAATATGCGCTCAACAAGGTGGCCTGCAAGGCGCTGGTGCTGGCACCCGCGCTCAAGACCAGCGACTACCTGGCCATCCTGAACGATCTGGCCCCCGAGCTCGCGGCCAGCACACCAGGGGCCCTGCAGTCCAGCACCCTGCCCCATTTGCGCCATGTGATCCGGCTGGGTCAGGAACGCAGCCCGGGCATGCGCAATTTTGATGAGTTGCTCACTCTGGGCGGTGCGGCCGAACGGGCGCGGCTGGGCGAACTCGCCCAGACCCTGCAGTTCGACGATCCGATCAATATCCAGTTCACCTCGGGGACCACCGGTTTTCCTAAGGGCGCCACGCTCACGCACCAGAACATTCTGAACAACGGCTTTTTCGTGGCTGAAGCCATCCGTCTGACCGAGCGCGACCGGCTGTGCATTCCGGTACCGCTCTATCACTGCTTTGGCATGGTGATGGGCAACCTCGGCTGCATGACCCATGGCGCCACCATGATCTATCCGGCCGATGCCTTCGACCCCTTGTCGGTGCTGCAGACCGTGCAAAGCGAGCGGTGCACGGGCCTCTATGGCGTGCCCACCATGTTCATCGCCGAGCTGGACCATCCGCGATTTGGCGAGTTCGATCTCGCCAGCCTGCGCACCGGCATCATGGCGGGCTCGCCCTGTCCGGTCGAGGTCATGAAGCGTGTGCAGGCACAGATGAACATGACCGAGGTCACCATCGCCTACGGCATGACCGAGACCTCGCCCGTGTCCACCCAGAGCGCGACTGATGATCCGCTGGAGCGCCGGGTGTCCACGGTGGGCAGGGTGCAGCCCCATCTGGAGATCAAGATCGTCGACGCGCAAGGCCGCGTGGTGCCGCGGGGCGTGACCGGCGAATTCTGCACACGAGGCTACTCGGTGATGCGCGGCTACTGGAACGACCCCGAAAAAACCGCCGAGGCCGTCGACGCCGGTAGCTGGATGCATACCGGGGATCTGGCCGTGATGGATGACGAGGGCTATGTCAACATCGTCGGACGGCTCAAGGACATGGTCATCCGGG
>JBEELY010000048.1:0-2624 GCA_041167925.1 Pseudomonadota bacterium
AGCTCGCGACCGGACAATTCACGGACCCGTTCGAGGGCCTGCGCACTGGCGTTGACCAGGCTGTCGAGCACCACCACCTCGCAGCCCGCCGCCAGCAGTTCCAGCACCGTGTGCGAGCCGATGTAGCCGGCTCCGCCGGTCACCAGAATGCGCCTGCCACGCAGAGCGTCCGTGGCCTGCGTGGCAGGGACATCAGCAGCTTCGGCAGACGGCATGCTGCGCGTCTCGCTTGTGACAGCGGGAGGGGGCACCGCAGAGGAAGGAGGCTGACTCATGTAGCTGGATTTCAGAGAGAGTCCTGAGCATACCCCGCCCTCAGCCCAAGCTGCCCAGCCCGAGACAGGCTGCGAAGCCTAAAGGTCAGCTTCCGTCAGGAGAACACCCGCATGTCAAGGCAAAGACCTACAATTCCGGTCTTTCCATGCCTGCAAAGCCTGCTCCATGCTGATTCCCGTCATTCTGTCCGGAGGCTCCGGAAGCCGCCTGTGGCCGGTCTCGCGAGAGGCCTTTCCCAAGCCCTTCATGCGTCTGGGCGGCGATCTCAGCCTGCTGCAGCGCACCCTGCAGCGCTGCCTGCCCCTGGCCGACGGGGGGGTGCTTGGCATCGTGACCAATCAGGAATACCAGTTCCGTACTCAGGAAGAATTCGAAGGCCTGCCAGGCACGAAGCAGGTCAGGTGCACGCAGCTGCTTGAGCCCGCTGGTCGCAACACCGCCCCCGCCATCGCACTGGCCGCCCTGTGGGCGCTGGAGCAGAGCGCCGAGGCCGTGCTGCTTGTCCTGCCAGCAGACCACCTGATCCCCGATGAGGCGGCCTTTCGACGTTGTGCCCTAGAGGCGGCGCGCAGCGCGGCCAGCGGTGCACTGGTCACCTTCGGCATCCAGCCCACCGCACCCGAGACCGGTTTCGGCTATATCGAAATGGCACCGGTCGCTGACGGGGCATCGCCCGACGCGGCCCGCGCAGTGCGCCGGTTCGTCGAAAAACCCGACGCGGCCCGGGCGGCGCAATTTCTGGCTGCGGGCAATTTCGTCTGGAACAGCGGCATGTTCTGCTTCAGCGCCCAGGCCATTCTGGCGGCGCTCGTTGCGCATGCGCCCGATGTGGCTGCCCAGGCCCGCCTGAGCTGGGAGGTCAGTCGTGCCAAGGCGTCTGACACCACGCGCATCGCACTGGATGCCGAGAGCTTTGTCGCCTGCCGCGATGTCTCAATCGACTATGCCGTGATGGAGCATGCCCCGGGCGTGCAGGTGTTGCCTGCGCGCTTTGGCTGGAGTGATATCGGCTCCTGGAAAGCGGTGGCTGAGCAGTTCGAGGCCGATGAACAAGGCAATACCCATCAGGGCGAGGCATTGTTTGTCAATGCACACAACACCCACATCCAGAGCGAAGACAGGCTGGTGGCCGCGGTGGGCGTGGACAATCTGCTGGTGGTCGATACGCCCGATGCCCTGCTGGTCGCCAGCAAAGAGGCCAGCCAGCAGGTGAAAGAAATCGTGGCCCAGCTCAAATCCAGCGGTCATGAGGCGGCACGCCTGCATCGCACCGTGGCCCGCCCCTGGGGCAGCTACACCGTGCTGCAGGAGGGCCCCAGGTTCAAGATCAAGCGCATCGAGGTGCGTCCGGGCCAGTCGCTCTCTTTGCAGATGCACCACCATCGCAGCGAGCACTGGATCGTGGTTTCAGGCACGGCACGTGTGAGTTGCGACGAGCGTACCTTCCTGGTGGCAGCCAACGAATCCACCTACATTCCGATCGGCTCGCGCCACCGTCTGGAGAATCCGGGCGTGATGCAACTGGTCATGATCGAGGTGCAGTGCGGCGACTACCTTGGCGAGGATGACATCGTTCGCTTTGAAGATCGCTACGGTCGCACGGGCTGATTGAGCTCGCTGCGCGCGTCGGCGTAGTGTCATGGCACGGTCATCTGACTGTCACAAGATCAGTGCTTCAGTCATGAAACGAAGATGACCATGCAGCCCCGCGTTCTGATTGTCGAAGACGAGCCCGCCATCCAAGACCTCCTCATGCTGAACCTCAAGCATGCAGGCTTCAGGCCCCAGGCGGCACCCGATGCCGCCTCGGCGCGTGCACAACTCGATGTCGGTCTGCCCGATGTGGTGCTGCTCGATTGGATGCTGCCCGACGTGAGTGGTATTGAGTTTGCCCGCAGGCTGCGATCCGATCCTCGCACCCGCGAGCTGCCGATCATCATGCTGACCGCCCGCTCGACCGAATCTGACAAGCTCGGCGGTTTCGATGCGGGTGCGGATGACTACATCACCAAGCCCTTCTCGCCACGCGAACTTGTTGCAAGGGTCAAAGCCCTGCTGCGTCGCAGTTCAGTGGAAACCACCGAGGCTCCCATCGAGGTTGCCGGGCTGCGCCTTGAGCCTGAGACCTTCAGGGTCATTGCCAAGGGTGAAGCCCTTCGCATGGGGCCCACCGAGTTCCGTTTGCTGCACTTTCTGATGCGTAACCTCGACCGCGTGCTCTCCCGAGCCAGGCTGCTCGACGGCGTCTGGGGAGATCAGGTCTTCATTGAAGAGCGCACGGTCGACGTGCACATCCGTCGTCTGCGTCTCGCACTTCAGCCCAGCGGCCACGACCGTCTGATCGAGAC
>JBEELY010000107.1:0-4333 GCA_041167925.1 Pseudomonadota bacterium
GGCATGCCCGAGATGGTGATGCTCACCGTGCAGCTGCAGGGCCGGGGCCTTGGCAAGCAGGTGGCGCTCATTACCGACGGCCGATTCTCGGGCGTGTCACACGGCATCCTGATTGGCCATATCTCGCCCGAGGCCGCACGCGGCGGGCCGATCGCCGCGGTGCGCGATGGCGACACCATCGTGATCGACCCGTTGAGCCGCAGGCTTGATGTGCTGCTCAATGAGGCGCAGATCGCCGAGCGCATTAAGGACTGGGCCCCTCCCGATCACTCGGCCACGGTGCAACCCGGCTCGGTGCAGGACAAGTACATCCGCCTGGTGTCTTCAGCGCATCTGGGCTGCGTGTTGTGAACGGGGTTGGGGAGCACGCCTCAAGCGCTACGGTGATCTTTGATGCGCTGATCGCATTGCCGGCGGATTTGTTCTTAGAGCCCAGAGTCGATTCGCCCGCTCAAGAGCGCAAGGAGCTTGACGAAACAGGGTCTGATTCGGACCCAGCCGAGGCTTGAACCTGATGTCCCGACTCCCTCCAGGCCTGTACCAATCCATCGTGACCGAGGCGCTGGCGCGCGAATTGGCCTCACTTGAGGAGGGCAGGGCGCTGACACAGGCCTTGCATCCTGCCGAGGCGGCGGATCGGCTCACGCTGCATCTGGCCAGGGTAATCGAGCGCTCGCTCGAGGCCGTGATCCAGCGCAGGGAGGGCGGTGCCCGATCGGATCGAGGGTCCTCGCCACCGGTGCTGGCCGCAGTGGACCTGGCGCGTGAGCTCGTCGCGCTTCTACTTGCACGGGGTCAGGCGCACGACCTGGCCCGCGACATGCCGCATCCCGATGCGCACTGGCTGAGTGCCGTGCTGGAGCCTGGCCCTGACGGCCGGCCTCTGGCCCCGCAAGCGCCCATCACGCCGTTGCTCGATACCACCCTGCTCACCAACGCCCCGGGTGAGCCACGGATTGGCGCACAACTCATCACCGAGATTCCTTCGGCTGATGCGATTGATGTGGTGATGGCCTTCATTCGCAAGAGCGGCATCAGCCCGCTGCTCAAGAGCCTGCGCGCCCACTGCGAATCGGGTCGGTCCGTGCGGGTGCTCACCACCACCTATACTCAGTCGACCGAGCTCGTTGCGTTGCAGGCGCTGCAAGACCTCGGCGCGCAAGTCCGTGTGTCCTATGACGAAACCGGCACACGCCTGCATGCCAAGGCATGGCTCTTCACCCGCAAGAGCGGCTATTCCACGGCCTACATTGGTTCGTCTAACCTGACCCACAGTGCACAGGTGACCGGGCTGGAGTGGAATGCGCGTTTTTCGGGTGTTCGTAATCCGGCGGTGCTGTCCAAGGTGGCAGCCGTCTTCGAGAGCTACTGGAGCAGCGGGGATTTCGAGCGCTTTGATGCTCAGGTCTTTCGCGAGCGCACGACCATTACGCCAAGCGATCGCTCGCTGCCTCTGCTGCCTCTGGAGATTCGGCTCGAGCCCTTCCAGGAGCGGCTGCTTGAGCAGATCGCGATGGCCCGCGAACAGGGCCGACATGCCAATCTGCTGGTGGCCGCTACCGGCACGGGCAAGACGGTGATGGCCGCGATGGATTACCTGCGTCTGCGCGAGCAACTCCCTCGCGCGCGCCTGCTCTTTGTGGCCCATCGCAAAGAGATCCTCACTCAGGCGCGCAACATCTTTCGAATCGCGATGCGCGACCATGCCTTTGGCGAGCTCTGGGTGGATGGTGCCCGCCCTGATACCAGTCGCCCCGATGGATTTCGGGAGGTCTTCGCGTCCATCCAGAGTTTGAGTGCGCAGAGCAGCCTGTCGATCCCGCCAGAACATTTCGATGTCGTGATCATCGATGAGTTCCACCATGCCGAAGCCGCCACATACCAACGCCTGCTCGCGCACGTGCGTCCGCGCGAGCTGCTCGGTCTGACGGCCACGCCGGAGCGGGCTGACGAGGGTGATGTGCTGCGCTGGTTTGGCGGTGTGATCAGCGCTGAACTGCGTCTTTGGGACGCGATCGATCAGCGTCGACTGGTGCCCTTCGCGTATTACGGCACAAGCGACGGCACCGATCTGTCGCGTGTGCCCTTTCGCCGGGGCATGGGCTACGACCCTGAGGGGCTGACCCGGCTCTACACCGCCAATGATGTCTGGGCGAGGCTGGTCATCCGGCAGGTGCACGAGCGCGTGGCCGATCCGCTGCGCATGCGCGCCCTGGGCTTTTGCGTGAGCGTGGACCATGCCCGCTTCATGGCACGCAAGTTTGAAGAGGCGGGCCTCGCAGCACAGGCCATCTGGGCGGATACCCCCGGCACCGAGCGTGAAGCAGCATTGCGCAAGCTGCGCGACCGCGAGCTTCAGATCGTCTTCTCGGTGGATTTGTTCAATGAAGGCGTCGACGTGCCTGCGGTGGATACCCTGCTCATGCTGCGGCCGACCGACAGTGCGACCCTGTTTCTTCAGCAGCTTGGGCGCGGCTTGCGTCAGCATCCCGACAAAAGCCAGTGCACGGTGCTGGATTTCGTGGGTCAGCATCATCGCGACTTTCGCTTCGATCGAAAGCTCGGCGCACTGTTGCGCGGTGTTGGTGAATCGCGCAAAGCCGTTCAGGACGCCGTGGAGCAGGGGTTTCCGCTGCTTCCTGCGGGCTGCCATCTGGAGCTCGACCGTCAGGCGCAAGACGTCGTGCTGCAAAGCCTGCGCGAGGCTGTGCCCAACCGATGGTCTGCGCGGGTTCAGGAATTACGGGCTCTGGCCCAGGCGAATGCAGAGCCCCTCACACTCGCTCAGTATCTGCAGCAAACCGGCACCACCCTCGAGGACCTCTATAGCGGCCAGAAGAGCTGGTCGGATCTGTGTGCGGATGCAGGCCTGGGAGTCAAGGCCGCAGGCCCGGTAGAGGCTGCGCTCAGGCGTGCCTGCGGTCGGCTGCTGCACGTGGATGATGAGCCCCGCATCTCGACCTGGATAGAAGCCCTGCAGACGCTGACTCGTTCGCCTGCCTCTGTACGAACAGACGCTCGCGTGGCCATGATGATTGCGGCGATTTTCACGCGCGACTCGCTGCCCTCGGGCGCGACCCGGGCCGACGCGCTTGCGCTGCTCGCGCAGCATCCGCAGGTGATCGATGAATTGCTCCAACTGTTTGCGGTGTTAAAGACCCGCATCTCGCATCTGGGTCATGCGCTTGGGCCACTGCCCCAGGTGCCCTTGCGCGTGCATGCACGCTATACGCGCGCAGAAATTCTTGCCGCCACCGGCGTCTCGGATCGTGCGGTGCCCAGTGCCTGGCAGACCGGCGTGCTTTGGGCCGAGGCGATTCGCAGTGATCTCCTGGCCTTTACCCTCGACAAGACCGATGGGCGCTTCTCACCCACGACACGCTATCGGGATTACGCCATCAGCCGCGAATTGATTCATTGGGAGAGCCAGTCAGTCACTCGTGCTGACAGCGACACGGGCCGGCGCTATCAGCGCCATGCGCAGCCGGAGGCTGGCGGGCAGCCCAGCCAGGTGTTGCTCTTCGCGCGCATGAGGGCCTCGGATCGGGCATTTTTATTCCTGGGACCAGCGCAGTACGTGAGCCACTCCGGCGAGCAACCCATGGCCATCACCTGGCGACTGGATCACGCCCTGCCCGGCGATGTGTATGCAGACTTTGCTGCGGCGGTGGCGTGATAGTGCGTAACTGACCCTGATCGATCGATGCAGGTGTTCGGAGGGGCGACCACCGCTCAGTTGAGAAACGTCTCCGGCGATACACCAAAACGCTCGCTGAGTGCCCGGATCTGGCGGACATTGAGTTGTCGCTTGCCTGAAAGCACCTCTGAGATCACCCCCTGACTGGCGACTTCGGGCAGATCCGATTGCTTCAGGCCATGCGCATTCATCAGGTAGCGCAGGGCATCGCGTCCGCGCTGCGGCGCGAGTGGCAGCCTGTCGGACTCCCAGTCTTCAATCAGGCGCGCGACGATTCCGATGAGCGGAACGGCTGGATGACGGGGTTTGCCCTCCGATGCCTGCATCAGAAGGTCGAGCAGGCCGAGCATGCGTTTGTGATGCGCGGCATTGCGAATGGCGCTCACATCGGAAAGCGCGTGGAAAGCCTCCCAAGCCGGGATGAGCGTGTCCTCAATCGCGCCTGCGCTCAGTGGCGCCACCGCGCCCGGTCGTACTCTTGGTGGGTGAGCATGGCGACGACGCGAAGCGTCTGACTCGCGAAGTGAACTCGAGCGATCAGTCGGTATTTGTTGCCGCATAGATTGAACACCATGAAGGAGCCGACTTTGTCGACTGAATTGAAGGTTTTCTTCAGCGCCGCCCAATGCTCGAAAA
>JBEELY010000150.1:0-8621 GCA_041167925.1 Pseudomonadota bacterium
GGCCTGGTGGGCCGCAGCGTGTTGCTCGATGGCAATCTGATGGAACTGCCCCAAGGGGGTGTCGCCCGTGCTGCTTTCCAGCTCGATGCCCCGGCGGCCGCTGTACGGATCGATGTGCTCGATGCCAGCGGCAAGGTGGTCGACAGCCGCAGCCTGAACAACCAGTCCGCCGGATTGCAACGATTCGACTGGGATGGCAAGGGCGCAAGCCTGCCCCCGGGCGATTACGCCCTGCAGGTCACCGCGATCAACGGCAGTCAGCAGAGCGCGGTCAAGACCTATTCGGCTGTCACGGTGCAGGCTGTTCAGCCCGGCAGCAATGGGGCACAACTCAACCTTGGGCCCTTCGGTAACCGTCCGCTCTCGGACGTCCGGGCTTACCTCTGATTTCCATTTCAACGAATCCCGCCCGAATGTTCAGATCGGGCCCAGAACCCGCATCCCCCCAGGAGTCACCATGAGCTTCCAGCAAGGACTGTCAGGACTGAATGCTGCCGCACGCAATCTCGACGTGATCGGCAACAACGTCGCCAATGCCAATACCGTGGGCGCCAAATCCTCGCGGGCTGAATTCGCCGATATTTATGCCAATTCCCTGAATGGCTCGGCTTCCGGATCGATCGGCATCGGCGTGGCGGTTTCGAGCGTGGCCCAGCAGTTCACGCAGGGCGACATCGTGACCACGGCCAGCCCGCTCGACATGGCGATCAATGGCCGGGGCTTTTTCAGGACCTCGATGGCCGGCGATGTCGAGTACACCCGCAATGGTCAGTTCCGCATGGACAAGGACGGCTACATCGTCACCAACCGCGGCGCTCGCCTGAGCGGCTTTCCGATCGATGCCAACGGCAGCGTGGCCGTGGGCGCACCGACCGACCTGCGCATCAGTCTTGCAGACATCTCACCCCAGGCGACCACCAACGCCAGCGCCCAGCTCAATCTGGATGCGCGGGCGACCATCCCGACTGCAGCCTTCGACTCCGGCGACACCACGACCTACAACGGTGCCATGTCGATGACGGTCTTCGACAGCCTGGGTCAGGACCATCTGGTGTCCTTCTACTATCGCAAGACCGCCGAGAACAGCTGGAGCGTCTATGCCGCTGCCGATGGCGTCGATCTGGGCGCACCGGTCGAGAACCTGACTTTTTCAACCTCAGGACTCGTGACCTCGCCTGCCGCCCCGACCAACCTGACCATTCCGGTGGGCGCAGGCGCGGGTGGCAATTTGAGCTATACCCTGGACCTCACCAAGACCACCCAGTTTGGCGCGCCCTTTGGCACGAGCGAGATCCTGCAGGACGGCTACACCACGGGTCGCATGTCGGGCATCAGTGTGGATGGCACCGGCAACATCGTGGCCCGCTACACCAATGGTCAATCCAAGATCCAGGGCCAGGTGGCACTGGCGAACTTCAACAACCCGCAGGCGCTCGTGCCGCTGGGCAACAACGCCTGGTCGGAGAGCGTGGGCTCGGGGCAGCCCACGATCGGCTCGCCCGGTACCGGCGCCCTGGGCGGGCTGCAGTCCAGCGCAGTCGAAAGTTCCAACGTCGATCTCACTGCGGAGCTCGTGAACATGATTACGGCCCAGCGGGTCTTCCAGGCCAATGCCCAGACCATCAAGACCGCGGACTCGCTGCTGCAGACCGTGGTCAACCTGCGTTGATGAGGCGGCCTGAGTGCGATACGCCTGGTCTGCTGATCAATCTGAACTGAACGCCTTTGCGGAGTTGCCATGGATCGCATGATCTATACCGCCATGTCGGGGGCCAAGGCCACGATGGCGCGTCAGGACGCCCTGGCGAACAATCTGGCCAATGCGAACACGCCAGGCTTTCGTGCCGATCTGAGCGCGTTCCGGGCCGTGCCGGTGCGGGGCGAGGGCATGACCACCCGCGTGCATGCTGTCGATGCCACCGCCGGGTTCAGTGCCATGGCGGGTCCGGTCAACACCACCGGGCGTGCGCTTGACATCGCCATTCAGGGGCCGGGTTGGTTTGCCGTACAGGGGCTGGATGGCAACGAGGCCTATACGCGTTCAGGAGGACTCGAACTGTCTGCCGAGGGCACCCTTCAGACCCGCAACGGTCTGGCCGTGCTGGGCGACGGTGGACCGATCGTGGTGCCGCAGGGCGCGGACGTGTCCATCGGATCCGACGGCACGGTGAGCGCCAGGGTGGGCAATGCCCCTGTGGTCAATGTCGGCACGATCAAGCTGATCAACCCACCTGTGGGCGACCTGCGCAAGGGGGCTGACGGACTGATGCGCACCGCCCTCGGTGAGCCGGCCGATGCTGATCCGACGGTGATCGTGGCCCAGGGCGCCCTCGAGGGCAGCAATGTGAACGCTGTCGAGGCCATGGTCGGCATGATTGCCGCCGCCAGACAGTTCGAGATGCAGATGAAGATGCTGCAAAACGCAGACAACAACGAGCAGCGCGCCTCCAAGCTGCTCTCCACCAACGGCTGAAGGGAGCCTTCGCCATGATGCGATCACTCTGGATTTCAAAGACCGGTCTCGATGCGCAGCAGATGCAGCTCGACACCATTTCGCACAACCTGGCCAACGTCAGCACCAATGGCTACAAGCGCTCGCATGCGCAGTTCGAAGACCTGCTCTACCAGAACCTGCGTCAGGCCGGTGCTCAGGAAACCCAGCAGAACACGCTGCCCGCCGGGCTGCAGGTCGGCACGGGGGTCAGGCCGGTGGGTACCGCACGCAACTTTAGCCAAGGCAATTTGAACCGGACTGAAAACCCGCTGGACCTAGCGATCAATGGTCATGGCTTTCTGCAGGTCCAGATGCCCGATGGAACGACGGCTTATACCCGCGACGGCGCGCTCAGGGTCGACGCGCAGGGCCAGCTCGTAACGGCCAATGGCCAGCCCATCAACCCGGCGATCACGATCCCGGCCAATGCCACCGGACTGACCTTTGGTTCCGACGGGGTGGTGACCGCCGTGGTGCCTGGCAATGCCACGCCCGTGCAGCTCGGGCAGGTGCAGCTGGCCACCTTCGTCAATCCCGCCGGCCTGACGCCTGCCGGGCAGAACCTGTTCAGGGAGACCGAAGCCTCGGGTGCTCCGACGGTGGGCGCTCCAGGGCTCAACGGTGCGGGCACCCTCACCCAGGGCTTCGTCGAGACCTCCAATGTCAATGTGGTCGAAGAGCTGGTCACGATGATTCAGACCCAGCGCGCCTACGAGATCAATTCCAAGGCCATCCAGACGGCGGACCAGATGCTGGGTCGCCTGTCGCAGTTGTGATTCTCAAAGGCTTTTCTCATGAACCCTGTCTTGTGGATGACTGAACCGGTGAAGACTGCCAGGTGTCTGGGTCTTGCCCTGTCAGCGCTCCTGCTTTCGGGATGCGCAGCACTCAACCTCAACAGCCCGACCGTCGCGGTTCAGCCCTCTCCGCCACGCATGCCTGCGGTGGCGCGGGTGCCGCAGCCGACAACCCCAGTGGCAAGCATTCCGGTCGCGCCGCGCCCGGTACTGGCAGCACCTGCAAGCGCCGGCGCGATTTTTCAGGGCCAGTCCTACCGGCCCCTGTTCGAGACCTTGCGGGCACGCAACGTGGGCGATGTGCTGACCGTGGCCATCGAGGAGAACACCACCGCGCGCCAGAGCTCGAACACGTCCATCAATCGTGGCAGCAAGCTTGATGGCTCGGTTTCGGCGCTTCCCTTCGTCAGGCCGGGTTCTACGCCGCTGGCACGGGCAAAGATTGGTGCTGGTCTCGATAACGACACGGCAGCCAAAGGCGAGAGCGGCAGTGACAACGTCTTCAAGGGCACGATCACGGCGACTGTGGCCGAGGTGCTGGCCAATGGCCATCTGGTGGTGGTGGGTGAAAAACAGGTGGGCGTGAATCAGACCGTCGACTCCCTGCGCTTCTCTGGCGTGGTCGATCCCATGCTGATCCGGCCGGGCAACACCATCAACTCCACGCAGGTTGCTGATGTCCGGCTTGAGTTCCGTGGCCGGGGTGACATTGATCGAGCGATGACAACTGGCTGGTTGCAGCGCTTCTTTTTCAGCTATGCCCCGCTCTGATTGAGGCGCATCCTGAGACCATGAAGATCCTCACTTTCCTGTTCACGGCCTCGCTCGGGCTTGCATTGATGTTCAGCGCCATGCCTGCTGCCCACGCCGAGCGCATCAAGGACCTCGCCACCATCCAGGGGGTGCGGTCCAACCAGCTGATCGGCTACGGTCTGATCGTGGGTCTGGACGGCACCGGGGATCAGACCACTCAGGCGCCGTTCACCTCCCAGAGCGTGGGCACCATGCTTCAGCAACTGGGTGTCACCCTGCCTCCCAACGTCAATCCGCAGCTCAAGAACGCGGCAGCAGTCATGCTCACCGCGCAGCTGCCAGCCTATGCCCAACCCGGCCAGACCATCGATGTGACCGTATCTTCGATCGGCAACGCCAAGAGCCTGCGCGGCGGTACCCTGTTGCTGACCCCCCTCAAGGGTGCTGACGGTCAGATCTACGCGATGGCGCAAGGCAATGTTGTCGTGGGCGGGGCAGGGGCCTCGGCCGGCGGCAGCAAGGTCCAGATCAACCACCTCTCGGCCGGCCGGGTGCCTGCCGGCGCGACGGTGGAGCGTGCCGTGGCCAATGATGTTCTACAGGGCGAGAGTTTGCAGCTCGAGCTCAAGGTGACCGACTTCTCGGCCGCGACTCAGGTGGCCGAGGCGATCAACCGGCGCGCGGGCAACAGTGGCCCGATTGCACAGGCCATCGATGGTCGGGTGATTCAGGTGCGTTTGCCTGAAGCCGCTCGGCGGGTGGCCTTTGTGGCCGAACTCGAGAACATCCAGGTCTCCCAGGTCATGCCCCCGGCCAGGGTGATCGTGAATGCCCGGACGGGGTCGGTCGTCATGAACCAGTCGGTCACGCTCGAGCCGAGCGCGGTCGCTCACGGAAATCTGTCGGTCGCAGTGAGCAGCACGCCGGTCGTCAGTCAGCCTGCGCCCTTTTCACAGGGCACTACAGTTGTCGGCGAAAAGGCCGATATCACCATCAAGCAGGACGGCGGCGCCCTGAGGGTGCTTGATGGCGCGGCCCGGCTGGCCGATGTCGTCAAGGCGCTCAATTCGCTCGGTGCGACGGCGCAGGATCTGATCGCCATTTTGCAGGCCCTCAAGGCTGCGGGAAGTCTGAAGGCAGAACTGGAAATCATATGACCGCACGCATGCCGGCCGCGCTGGCTTCGGATGTTCGTTCGCTCGATGCCCTCAAGGGCAATGCAGCGCGCGATCCGAAGGCCGCCGCGCGCGCGGCGGCGAATCAATTTGAGGCGCTTTTCATGCAGATGGTCATGAAAAGCATGCGGGATGCATCCCCGAAAAGCGGACTGTTCGAAGGGGCAGGCTCGGATCTCTATCAGGGCATGCTGGATACCCAGTTGACCCAGTCCATGACCGGTCGACCAGGGGGTCTGGGCGAGCAGATTGCGCGTCAGCTCATGAGAAACATGGGCGGTGCGCCCGCACCTGAGGTGGGCAATATCGCGCAAGCAGCGGCGACCCAGGCCCAGGGCGGCGAGTTTCCCAATGGCAACCAGGCGGCTGCTGCCGCATTTGCGGCGGCCCGCAAACGCTCGCAGGGATCGCCATGGCAGCGTGACCCGGTCAGCCGGATGCCTATGGCAGGTCTTCAGGCCCCGGTTGCGACGGATCGTGCTGCGGGTGAGCCCAAAGAGGCCACCAATGCAAAAGGCATTCCCGCGCAGTTTGTGCAGCGGATGTGGCCCGCTGCACTTTCTGCCGAACGCGCGACCGGCGTCCCGGCCGCCTTCATTGTTGGGCAGGCAGCGCTCGAGTCTGGCTGGGGTCGCAAGGAACTCAGTCATGCCGATGGCCGTACCGCATTCAATCTCTTCGGCATCAAGGCCGGTGGCGCCTGGAAAGGCGCTACAGTGGACTCGATGACCTCCGAATTCATCGACGGGCGCATGATCAAGACCGTCGAGCGTTTCCGCGCCTACGGCAGCTACGAAGAGGCCTTCAATGACTGGGCCAGGCTGATGGCGGGCCATCCGAGATATGCTGGCGTGCTGTCGGCGGGTGGCAGCGTGGAACATTTCGCGTCTAACATGCAAAAAGCAGGCTATGCCACCGATCCGAATTACGGATCCAAGCTGGCGCAGGTCATTCAGCAAACCCTGAGCCTGCGGCCCACACGGACCTGACCGGACGGAGCCTGACATGAGCGATCTCTTTCGAATCGGCACCAGCGGTCTCAATGCCGCGTATCTGCAACTGCAGACCACCGGACAGAACATTGCCAACGCAAGCACGCCCGGCTATGTCCGCCGTGAAGTGCAACTGGCCGAGGCGGTCAGTGCCAGTGCCAACGGTCTGAGTGGCGCCGGGGTCAACGTCCTTGGCCTGCGCCGCGTCTACGATGCCTTCATTACGCGCGAAGCCATCTCGAGCCGGGCGCTGTCCACGCAGGACGCCGCACGTCGCGACGGACTGGGCCGACTGGACAATCTTTTTTCAGAGCCCGAAGCCGGCATGGGCGCTGCCTTCGATCGTCTGGTCAACAGCTTTGGCGATCTCAGCGCACGTCCTGCCGATCCGGCGGTGCGTACGGCGACCCTGGCCCAGGCCGAGGGTTTTGTGACCCGCGCTGCCAGCATGGATGCCCGCCTGCTGGAGCTTCGTTCCTCCACCCAGGGTCGCATGCAGGGTGATGCGCAGCAGGCCAACGACATCCTGGCTTCGCTGGCCGCCTACAACAGGCAGATGGGTGCCAACCCGGGTAGTGCGCAAGCCCTGGCCCTGCAGGATCAGCGTGACATTCTGCTTGGGGACCTCAACAAGATCGTCAAGGCCAGCGCCACGGTGAGTGTCGATGGTCAGGTGACCGTGGCCACGGAAACTGGTGAACCGCTGGTGACGGGTGAGCGAGCGAGCCGCCTGCAACTGGTTCCTGACGAGATGGACCCCACCCGCCTTCAGCTCACTCTGGAGCGTTCGACCGGGGCCACCATCAAGCTCAGCTTTGCTCAGGCAGGAGGCAGCCTGGCTGGAATGGCCCGCTTTGCCGATCAGGATATTGACGCGGCACGTCTGCGTCTGGGCCAGATGGTGGCCGGTGTTGCTGCAGCCTTCAATGACCAGCAGGCCCGCGGGCTGGATGCCACGGGGCAGCAGGGTCAGCCGCTCTTTGCTTACGGGCAGCCAGGCGTGGTGCCGGCAACAACCAACACGGGCACGACAGCGCCGCAGGTCAGCATCGACAATGCTGCGGTGCTCAAGGCAAGCGACTACAGCCTGAACTGGGATGGTTCGCAGTACAACATCACGCGCCTTTCCGATGGACAGGTCAGCAGCTTTGGCAGTCTGCCGCAGACGCTCGATGGCCTGCGCTTCGAGTTGCCCGCAGGCAGCCCCACCGCGGGCGACCGTTTTCTGATCCGCTCGGCCTCCAATGTGGTGTCGGGCTTGCGGGCCCTGCAAAGCAATCCGTCCCGCCTGGCGACTGCATTGCCGGTGGTCGCCGAAACCGGTGCAGGCAATACGGGGGATGTGCGGCCAGGTCAGATCTCGATCAGTGCGATCGCCGCCACAACAGGCGATCCTGTCGATGTCAGTTTTGACGGTGCAGGCAACCTGACCGTCTCTGGCGTGGCCGCAGGCCCGCTTACGCTGCCCTATGTGCCCGGCATGACCCTCGCTTACAACGGCTGGAGCACCACGCTGAGCGGGACGCCGGCCGCGGGCGATACCCTGCGCATCCGACCCACGCCCAACCCGGCCAGTGACAACCGTAACGCCAGGGCCATGCAGAGCCTGGGCGATGCTGCCCTGGTCGATGGCGGCAGGGCAATCGACCGCTATGCCGAACTGGTGGGCGACGTGGGTACACGTTCGCAATCGGCGAAGTCTGCAGCCGATATGAGTGCGCGTCTGGCCGATGAGGCCGAGCGCGCGCGTTCCGAGGTGTCGGGGGTCAATCTGGATGAAGAGGCCGCCCGGCTGCTGCAGTTTCAGCAGGCCTATCAAGCCTCGGCCAAAGTGATTTCAGCTGCGAACGACATGTTCCGTGCACTGCTCGACGCCGTTGCCTGACCGCTGATTGGAGATAACAATGCGCATTGCCACTGCCTATGCCGCTCAGGCTGCCGTCAACAGCATCAACGACCGCCAGGCGCAGCTTGCGCAGGCCCAGTCGCGGGTCAGCAGCGGCCTGCGGGTCGAGCGTCCTTCCGACGATCCCGCAGCCGCAGCAGAGGCCGAGCGCATGCGTTCCCGCGATGCCCGGATCGGTACCGAATTGCGCGTACTCGGTCAGGCCAGGCAGATGCTGTCGAGTGCGGATACCGCGATTGCAGATGCCAATGACGTGCTTCAGTCGGCGCGAGATACCCTGCTCAAGGCGGGCAACGGTACTGGCTCTCCGGCTGATCGACAGAGCCTGTCGATGGCCCTGCAGCAGATGCGCGATCAGTTGCTTGGCATTGCCAACCGTGGCGATGGCGTAGGTGGTTTTATTTTCGGTGGGCAGGGCAGCGGCTCTGCGCCCTTCTCGGGCAATGGCCTGAGTTATGTCGCGCCGGCTGGCACCGTGCTCGTCGGTCAGGAGATGGCCGCCGA
>JBEELY010000268.1:0-5819 GCA_041167925.1 Pseudomonadota bacterium
ATCTCGAGCGGGCCAATACCCTGGCCTTTCATGCGCTGGCCATCGGTACCTTCGCGGGCCTGCTCTACACCGCGATCTTTCTGGCCTTTGGGCCCACCTTCTATGGCTGGCTGGGTGGGCGTGACGCGGTGCTGGTCGAGGCCTCCCGCTATTCCACGGTGCTCTTCTCGGGCGCGCTGCTGGTCTGGCTGAGCAATACGCTCGCCTCGGTGGTGCGTGGCACCGGCAACATGCGGGTGCCTTCGCTCACCATCATCCTGACTGCCTTGCTGCAGATTCCTCTGGGCATCGTGCTGGGCCTGGGATGGGGCTCCTTCCAAGGCTTGGGCATGGTGGGCGTGGCCATTGGCCACATCATTGCCACGGGCGTAGGCGTGGCCTATTTCCTGTGGTTCCTGATGAGCGGCAAGGGCCGTTTGAAGCTGGCCGTCCGCGGCGTGTCGCTACAACGTGAAATGGCCATCGACATCCTGAAGGTGGGTGCGGTGGCTCTGGCTTCGCCCCTGCAGTCGGTGCTTGCCGTGCTGATCTTCACCGGCTTGGTGGCTCGGCTCGGCGTGGAAGCGCTGGCGGGCTATTCCATCGGGCAGCGACTGGAGTTCCTGTTGATTCCCATCTCCTTTGGCATCGGCGTGGCAGCGGTGCCGATGGTGGGCATGGCCATGGGAGCAGGTCAGGTGGCCCGCGCGCGACGGGTAGCCTGGACCGCAGGCGCCCTGTCAGCGGTCAATCTGGCCGTGGTGGGCGCGCTGGTGGCCATTGCGCCCGACCTCTGGGCCGGCCTTTTCTCAAATGAAGCGGCCGTGCTCGACCATGCCCGTCAGTACCTTCGCCTGGCGGGCCCGGCCTTCGCCTTCTTTGGTTTAGGCCTAACGCTCTACTTTGCCTCCCAGGGCTCGGGCAAGATTCTGGGTCCGGTGCTCGCCAGCTCAGTGCGGCTGCTGCTGGTGGTGGGCGTGGGCTG
This sequence comes from Pseudomonadota bacterium, assembly GCA_041167925.1. Lineage (GTDB taxonomy): Bacteria > Pseudomonadota > Gammaproteobacteria > Burkholderiales > Burkholderiaceae_E > UBA4615. The sequence continues at coordinate 965 of JBEELY010000268.1, forward strand.
GTGGCTCGCGCAAAACGATGCGGGTGCCAGTGCCTACTTCGGTCTGGTGGCCGCAGCCATGGTGCTCTATGGCGTCAGCACGGTGCTGGCGGTGCGATGGACCAAGTGGGGTAAATAATCAGCGGCCTAGGGCGCCAAGTTAAAAACCGAGATGGAACTGCCCATGCGCCATCGCGACCAGGTCAACAAGGGTTGGGCAGGCGGTCAACTCAGGCGCTTTTTCACGAAACCCACAAAGGCTCTCGCACTCTCTGGTGCCATTGGCAAGGGCAGGGTCAGGGCCTGAATGGTGTCGCCGTTCGGAATCGGGAGTTGCCAGTTGGGCAGCAGATCGATCAGCTGGCCGCTGTCCAGCAAATGGCGCACGCTGTAGTCGGGCGCCAGCACCACGCCACAGCCGGCGAGGGCGAGCCCGACCAGACTGCCCAGATTGTCTGAAAAGACATGAACCTCGGCCTCCACATGCACCGATGCTTGTGCTGCATCGCAGTGCATCCAACGCAAGGTCACAAGATCGTCCCGCGAGGCACCCATAACAAGCAAGGGCGCCCCTGCCAATTGGGACGGGCTGTCCAGAGGCGGCAGCAGACCCGGACGTGCATAAGCGCCAATGCGCACAGGCAGCAATGGCTGGGCGACGAAGTCCTCGGGTAGCCGACGGGTCAGGCGGAACGCCACGTCGATGCCTTCGCGTATGAGATCGATGCGCCGGTCAGTGAACAGAAGTTCAAAGCGCAGGCCCGGGTGCGCAGCGCCGAATTCCGCCAGCAGCGGAAGCAGCACATTGGGGCCGAACTGCGAGGGGGCGGTGATGCGAAGCCGACCTGCCAGTCCGGCCTTGCTGGCGCGCAATGCGCCGCGTGCAGCATCGGCCGCGTCCAGAACGGCCCGGGCGCGTTGCGCCAAGCGCCGACCGGCCTCGGTGAGCGCCAGAGCGCGCGTGGAGCGAACCAGCAAAGGCTGGCCAATCTGCGCTTCGATGGTAGCGATGCGACGGCTCACTGCTGCGCGCGTCTGTCCGAGCCTTCGGGCAGCAGCGGCGAAACTGCCCGCCTGCACCACACGGGCGAACAACTCCAGCGCGTTGGCATCCAGTGCCAACGCCTGCGCCTTGAAGCGTGGAGGGTCGATTGGTTCCTTCTTGGAAGCAGAGTGTGACGACATGGTGCTCTAGTCAATGTTTTGTTGACCAACTAGCCTACCGGACATAAACCCAATGTCGCTCCACTTGCCGTAAACGGGGCGCCGAAACCACAGGAGCAATGCACATGAGTGTCACCAGCCACACTGCAGACCGGATCACCGTCGTGACCATCGACCGGCCTGAACGGCGCAACGCCGTCGATCTGGCGACAGCTCTCGCCCTCATCGATGCCTTTCAGGCCTTTGACCGCGCAAGCGATGCCGACGTGGCCATACTGACCGGTGCTGGCGGCGCCTTCTGTGCGGGTGCTGATCTGCACGCACTCGCGGCCGGCGAACGAAAGCCTTACCAACCGGATGGCGACTTTGCTCCCATGGGCCCGACCAGGCTGCGCCTGGGCAAACCGGTGATCGCCGCGATCGAAGGGCCGGCAGTGGCCGGCGGGATGGAACTGGCTCTCTGGTGTGATCTGCGTGTAGCGGGCCGATCCGCAACAATGGGCATCTTCAACCGGCGATTCGGCGTACCACTGGTCGATCTCGGCACCATCCGGCTGCAGCGGATTGTTGGCCAAGGCCGAGCGCTCGAGTTCATCTTGACCGGACGCCCGATCGCTATGGATGAAGCCTCGCGCATTGGTCTAGTGAATGAAGTGACTAGCGACGGCGACGCGTTGGGCCGAGCCATCGAACTGGCGCGCCTGCTCACGTCGTTTCCGCAGACAGCGATGCGAAACGACCGTCTCTCCGTGTACGAGCAATACGACCTGTCGGAGAGCGACGCGACGGCCAACGAAATCGCACGCGGACGCGCAACCATCAATAGCGGAGAGGCACTGTCCGGCTCGCGCCGCTTCTCGGCAGGTGCCGGCCGTCATGGACAACAGGTGCGTTCAGCGCCTGGTGAACGCAATGACTGAACATGTTCTGGTGATGGTCGATGCGGGCGAGCGCCAGATCACACTTGCCAGGCCAGATCGGGCATGACCGTCCGGCCTTCGCCCATCTTGCTGATGAACGTCGCGCTTGTGCTGAACGTCATTGGCTTTGCCAACTACGCCGCAGTGTTGCCAGCGCTGATGGCCAGCACCGGCTTCTCGGAGGCCGAGGCCGGGGTGGCCGGCGGTGCATTCTTCCTGGCCTATGCTGTCGGCTCACCGATCTTTGCCGCCCTGACCGACAGCCGTCGGCCGCGCCGACTCTACATGCTGGGTGGATTACTCGGCGTCGCGGGCGGCTTGCTTTTTCCTTTCGTGGACGCCGGGTATCCGGCGCTGGTCGCCTCACGTGCGCTGTCGGGCCTGGGCATGGCCGGCATCTACATGCCTGGGCTGCGCCTGCTGCTCGAAACTCTGCCGCCAGCCCAGCAATCCCGCGGGTCGAGCTTGCATGTTTCCACGATGACCCTTGGCCTCTCGGCTTCTTTTGCCGTCTCTGGCGCGTTGCAATGGGTGAACGGCTGGCAGGCGGCCTTTCTTGGGGCGTCCGTGGCCGCTGGGATCGCCCTGTTACTGGTCGTTCTGGGCATGCCTTCGCCGCGTCCGGTCGGTTCCGAAGGTGCGCTATTGGCGCGACTGGGGAAGGTGGTCAGAACCCGCGGCGTCGTGCTGGTTCTCGTGTCTGTCGCGGGAAACTCCTGGGAAGGAATGGCCTTTCGCACCTGGTGGGTCGCACTCCTGGGCTTCTCGTTGTTGCAGCCCGGAAATGAGGGCCACGCGTGGCTGAATCTTGCGCTGGCGACGGCTTTCACCGGTTTGTTGGCGATGCCATTGAGTACCTGGGTGGCTACACGGGCGGAAGCGGGGCGACGGCATCGAGTGATCGCCATCGCTGCCGGCCTCTCGGTGGTGATTGGAGTCGGGCTGGCAGTGCTGCTCGCGGCGCCATTTTGGGTGGTCTTCGCACTAAGCGTGGGTTATGCCTGCTTCATCTTTTCCGATGCCGGTTCGTTGCCTCCGGCGCTCTTGTCGCGGGTAACACCGGCCGAGCGAGGAGCGGCGCTGGCGTTGATGGCGGCTTCCGCCAATCTGGCCGCCTGCCTTGCAGTCATCGCCTGTGGCTTGCTGTTGCAACTGCTCGGCGGAGCCACCTCGCTGATTGCCTGGCAGATCACATTGAGTGTCATGGCGCTGGGCTCCCTCGTCACCACATGCTGCATGCTGGTGTTGGATCGAAGAGCGAGGGCGACGCTCGCATAGGCTAGTCCTCTGAGCTCAAAACACAGATCGTTTTAGACGAGGCCTTCGGCGAGACCAAGCTCAAACGTCGATGTTGCGCGCCCCCAGCGCGTTTTTCTCGATGAAGTTGCGGCGCGGCTCGACCTCATCACCCATCAGGGTGGTGAAGATCTGGTCAGCGGCAATGGCGTCTTCGATCTGCACACGCAGCAGGCGGCGAGCCGAGGCATCCATGGTGGTTTCCCAGAGCTGCTCGGCATTCATTTCGCCCAGGCCCTTGTAACGCTGACGGCCCACGTTGCGCTCGGCATCGGACAGCAGCCAGTGCACCGCATCACGGAAATCGACCACCGCATGACTGCGCTGGCGATCGCCTTCGCCGCGGCGGACTTCGGCGCCTTCGCTGATGAGGCCCGATAGGGTCTGCGCGCAATCCACCAGGATGCTGTAGTCATCTGACGCCAGGAAATGATGGTCAATCAGGCTGACGCGCACATTGCCATGGTGCTGACGCTCGACCTGCAAACGCCATGAATCGTCGCGCGGATCCTGGGCGGCATGCACAGTGACCAAGCCATCGCCCTCCACCTGCTGCGCCAAAGTACGGTAGCGCGCCATGGCAGTCTGCAGTGAAGCAGCGCTGGTCTCCGCAGCCGCCTGACCTGAGAGATCAAGCGGGGTGCCATCGAGCACGGCGCGCAGTGCGTCGGTGTCGATCAGCCGACCCACTCGATCGATGGCTGCTTCGGCCTGCAGGTACTTGTGGGCCAGGGCCTCAAGGGCCTGACCAGCAAACACGCCCGTCGTAGCAGCCGCTGCTTGAGTGGCCGCTGCACCTGCAGCGCCTGACAGCGGGGTGCCCAAGCGGGCCTCATATTCAACCTTGGCAATGGTGTTGGGCAGCAGCACCGCACCCTCAAGAGCCAAGCGGATCATGTACTGGCTGAGTTCGGTGTCGTCTTTGATGTAGCGCTCTTCGCGGCCATGTTTGACCTTGTAGAGCGGCGGCTGGGCAATGTAGATATGCCCGCGCTCGACCAGGTCGGGCATTTGGCGATAGAAGAAGGTCAGCAACAGGGTGCGGATGTGGGCGCCATCGACGTCAGCATCGGACATCAGGATGATGCGGTGATAACGCAGCTTGTCCGGATCGAAATCACCCGGACCTCCGGTGTGGCCGATGCCCGTGCCGAGCGCCGTGATCAGCGTGGCGATCTGCTCGGAGCTGATCAGCTTGTCGTAGCGCGCGCGCTCGACATTGAGCACCTTGCCGCGAAGCGGCAGGATGGCCTGGAATTTACGGTCGCGACCCTGCTTGGCCGAGCCGCCGGCGGAGTCGCCCTCAACAATGAAGAGCTCGCTTTTGGTGGGATCACGTTCTTGGCAGTCAGCCAGCTTGCCCGGCAAGCCTGCCCCCGACAGCACGCTCTTGCGGGTCATTTCGCGGGCCTTGCGGGCAGCCTCACGGGCACGTGCAGCTTCGACAATCTTGTTACAGATGGTCTTGGCGTCGATCGGCTTTTCGAGCATGTAGT
>JBEELY010000049.1:0-7300 GCA_041167925.1 Pseudomonadota bacterium
TACCTGTTCATTCGTGGGGTTCGACCAGACTGGCATACGCCCGATGATGAGGTCTGTGGCGTCGATTCCCGTCAGCCCAGTCAGACGCTTCTCGACGCCATGGGGCAGCTGTTCGCGAAGGAGAGGATCGCTTGATGAAGCCCGCATCCTGGCTCGAACAAGCCGACCCGGCAGCGCGATGGCTGGCCGATGGCTTGGTGTTCCATCTGAAACGATGGGCAGCCAAACCTGAAACCACTACGTCGGTGCTAGACCGCGCCCTTGCCTGTGCGCATCACCTGAGTCTGGCCACCTCTGCGGGCCATGTCTGCCTGTCGCTCGATGAGCCGTGCCTTGCCACCGATCGCAGCGCGGTGGGTTCAGCGTTGCGACCCATCGATCAAGCACAACAGCTGGCACAAGACCTGATTGCTTCGGGGCTCGCCGTCAGTGAAGGGAGCCAGACCAGTGCTCCGATGGTGATCGATACACACCACAGACTCTATCTGGCGCGCTATTTCGAACTGGAACTGAGGCTGACCCGGCGAATCATGAAGGCGGCCGTGCAGCCCCGGACCACAGCCGACCCGAAGATCGTGCAGGCCCTTGCGACGCTGTTCGACACGCTTGCCGAAGACACGGTGAATGCGCAGTTTGCAGCTGCGCGTATGGCGCTCACCCATGGACTGAGCATCATCAGTGGCGGCCCGGGTACCGGCAAGACCACCACGGTGGTGAATCTTCTTGCCGGTCTTCTGATGCAAGACAGCACGCTTCGGATTGCACTCGCCGCTCCCACCGGTAAGGCAGCCGCCCGGATGCTCGATGCCATTTCAGCGCGTGCCGCCGCCCTACCACCACAGATTCGAGAAAAGCTGCCCAGGCAGGCCAGCACGATTCATCGATTGATCGGCATTCATCCGCGCGCAGCACTGCCTCGGCACCATGCCGGCGCCCCCTTGCCGATTGATGCGCTGGTGATTGATGAAGCATCGATGCTGGACCTGGCAATGGCAACGCAGCTACTCGAGGCCGTTCCGGACAACGCACGCATCATTTTGCTGGGTGACAAGGATCAGCTTGCTGCAGTTGAGGCGGGCGCGGTGTTTGCTGAGTTGTCCAGCCTCAGAGAGAGTCTGCCCTCCTGCATCGTCTGGTTCACGCGCAACTTCAGGTTCGCCGAAAACTCAAGCATCGGGCGACTCGCCCAGGCGGTCCGCGCGGGCGAATCGGCGCAGGCGCAGCAGTGCTTGAGTGCCCACCCCGCTACGCTGGAAAGAATCGAACCCGACCACGAACACCTGATTCAGGAGCGAATCGAGGCAGGATTTCAGGGCTATTGCGACATGCTGGAGGAGGTGCTCAGGAGATCCGGACCGCACACGACCCCGGCGTCCCAGCAAGAAACCGCAGCGCCTGACACGGCAGCTTCAGTCAACGCGCTGCATGACGCTCTCCTGTCTTTCAGGGTGCTGTGCGCCCTTCGGCAGGGGCCTCACGGTGTCGAGCATCTCAATACACGTATCGGTTCCTGGCTGCAGCGCTCAGTGCCAGGATCGCCCAGAAGCTTCGATCCGGACGGTTGGCACCCCGGTCGGGCGATCATGATCACGCGTAATGACCCCGCTTCAGGGCTATTCAATGGCGACATCGGCATCGCATTGCCAGATGCGGGCGGTGCCCTGAGAGTCTGCTTTCCTTCGACCGCTGAGGCTGCGGAGGGCGCGGGCACTCAATCCAAACCGGCATTCAGGAGTCTGCCGATCGAACGGCTGCCCGAGCACGAAACCGCGTTCGCGATGACCGTGCACAAATCACAGGGCTCGGAATTCAATGAGGTGCTGCTGATACTCGCGCCTGCAGATTCCCCCATCCTCGGGCGAGAGCTGCTCTACACGGGTATCACACGCGCAAGAAACAAGGTGGCGATCGTAGGTTCAGAGCGGGCCCTGCAAGCCGCCATCGAACAGCCCACCCGCAGGTTCAGCGGATTGGCCGACAGGATCCGTAGCACTCAGCAAGGCGCAAGTCCTCATTGCCTGTAATTCCCGTCGAAAAGCGTCTGCGCCCAGCGCCGCGCCGCCTGCTCACGCCCTTGCTCGTGAAAATGACAGCGGTCCCAGCGATCTGAAGGGGCGGTCAGATCAAAGTTTGGGCCTTGCAAAATGCGCATCTCACTGCCGGAAGCAAAAAACCGATCCAAAGCGCGACCAATGGCTCCAGAGCCTGATGTGCGGCAGTAGGTGCTGCGTGCCACGTAAAGAGGCGCGTCTATCCCCGATGAGTCCAGCATCGCACGCAGGGCGGAAAGACCCTGAAGATAATTCTTGGCAGGAGTGCCTTTTAGTGAATCGGCCTCACCGTGTTGCCACAATACAGCCGAAGGTTTCAGGCCTTCACGGTTAAGATCAGCAAGATGCTTTTCCAGCATTTTCCTCAATGGTGAGGAAGCAACCCATTGCTCCATGCTGGTCCCACCAACTGCCAGGACAGAAAGCACCCATTCCTCGCCCTCTTCGGAAGGCAGCAGCGGTGCAAGAGCAGTCCATACGCTACGCCCCTCCCCGGTCGTTCCAGGAAGCGGATCCGAAATTCGACCACAACGGCCGAGGGTAAACAGGTCAATGGCGAGTGACGCAGGCTTATCGCCCGTCGGAACTAGCGCGTGACTTCCGGCGTTGCTTTGTCCCATGATCAAAAGAACCTTGGCACCGGAATGCGGCGTGACCTTGCAGGGCGTCGCTTCAGGAGGCCAGTCGCGGACAGCGACGTCGATACGAGCCTTTGAACGCTGCCATTGATGGGAAGCCCACCCTCCCACCGAAAATGTAAAGAGCACGGCCAGCACGAGTGAAGCGGCAAACAAAGGAGATGACGACCTCGCCAGTTGAGCAGGAGGCGATTTCCTTCGCGCACTCCACCAGCGACGCAATATTGCAGTGCAGGGCACCTCGACGAGACGGTGGAGAGCCAAGGCCAGAACAAGACTCATCGCCAGGCTGATCATCATCGTCAGAGGGACCGGTACCCCGAGGCTCTGCATCCTGTGCATGCCGAGCCATCCCAGTTGTTCGTGGATGAGGTAAAGCGGATAGGACAGGGCTCCTACCCAAACCAGAGGCCGAAGCGAAGCGAATGCGAGCCGATCCGATGCCGCCAGGACGAGCAACCAAGGAACAGCCGCCGCAACGAGCCAGTGCATGACAGGTTCACGCACCACAATGACTGCCCATGCGAGAAAGAGCGCAAGCAACTCAAGTCTGCCTCGTCGTTGGTGTCTCCAGTACCCGTAGACCAGCATGCCTAACGCGAACCAGGCAATCCATTCAAGGAGAAGAATCCTGCTCATCGCGTAAGGAAGTCCACGACCAATCCAATGCATGCCGCCAGCATCGAGAAGGGACACACTCAGCCACCCGATCAATACCCATGTTGGCCGCCGCAAACCACCAAGGCACGCAAGAAAGAGCATCCACAGATAGAAAATGATTTCGATGCCGAGAGACCAATAAGCACCGTCGACACTCCTGACACCAAATTGCTCATGGACCATGGTCAGGTTCGCTAAAACCTCACCCGGCGACCTCACGTTGCCGGGAAGGGGCAGTGCGATCGTGATACCCCAGGTCACAAGGACTGCAACCCAATAGGTTGGAAAGAGTCTGCTAAATCGTGAGAACACGAAGTCAGAAGGTCGCTTCGCATGCTCCAGAGTCATGAAGATGACAAAGCCACTGATTGCGAAAAAAAGCTGTACACCGAGGTAACCACCCGAAAATCCAAACAAAAGCGGGCTCTGGTGAACCAGAACCTCGTCGTAACGGGTGGTGTAGTGAAAGAACACGACCGCAAGCGCTGCAATGGCGCGCAGACCATCGAGTTGAAGCAGACGCGCATTTGAGGCTTCAGTCGAAGCCAACTGAGAATCGCTGGATACCCTCATGACTTTGATGAAGAATCGCCGAGTGTGATTGCAAAACCCTGGCGACCGAGGAAAGCACCCCAATCTGCCCGCTGTGCCTGCGCATACTGTTTGGTCTTGTCCTGCGACCAGGTCCCGGCACGTGGTGCCCCTTCGGCCAGATGGGCCTGCCTGAACGCCTGATACCGGCTATCAAACGCATCCAGTGCCTGATCGAGCGCAGACCCAGCACCGCCATGTCGATCCACATGCAAGCTGGCCGACAGGCTGAACCTGGGAGTGGCGCTTCGCGAAGAAGACGGATAGCCCAGACACACCCCGGCCACCGGAAAGACATGCGCAGGCAATGACAGGATCGCCGCAAGCTCGTCCGCCCGGTCCCGCAACACGCTGATCGGCACGCCGACCAGACCGGCGGACCCTGCAGCCACGAGCAAGTGCATCAGCGCCATCGCCGCATCGGTGGTCGGATTGAATACCCCGTCGAGATGCTCGTTCACGAAGGGCTGGCCAGCCCGTTCAAAGGCCCTACGGAATCGTGCCCCCGTCCCGCAAGCCACCAGAAGCACCGGCGCCTGCGCAATCCAGGGCATTGACGGCACAAGCGCTTGCACGGCGGCACGCTGCGCGGTGCTTCGCACCTCGATGAACTCGGCCTGCTGCAAATCGCTCTTGGAAGGGGCACATAAGGCCACCGCCACCAACATCCTGAGCAGGTCTGGATCGACAGGTCGCTCGGACCACTGTCGGTGCGACGCCCGGGAAGCCAAGGCACTCAGGGCCTGGGTCTGATCCGAACTCAACTGACCCTCAGGCCATGGAAATCTTTCGCCAAACCGCTGTGTCAGAAGATCCTGGAGCTTGTGTGATGCATCGAGACTCTCGCTCGAATCATCGTGAAGCTTGATCGATTCATCCACGCGCGCGCCCTCCCATTCCTTTGCGCCCTGTCGACAGACCGTAGTCCGGGCGAACATAGCCCGCCCCCACCGGCATCTGGCCAAGCTGCTTGCGCGTGGTGTCAAAGAGTGCGGCAAGCAGGTCCCTCTGGGCCCGACTACCCCCGAGCCGGGCGTTCTGCTCCAGCACGACCTGCCAATGAGCGAGTGCCTCGGAGGGCTCTTCATCAGCCAAACACTGCAGGCCTTTCGCGAGGGCAGCCACCAGATCGCCCGCACTGCCCGGAAGATCGGCCGCATACGCCGCGAGTCGTTCATCGTCGCCGGCCATGGCATGGGCGAGCACCACATGCAGATCGGCAAAGGACAGGCCCGGTCGGGCAAAGGCCTGGGCTGCAAGCGCACTCAGTTGAGTCCATTCCTCTGTCGGTACACTGGCTCCCGCCCACTGCATCCGCATCAGGAAGGACACACTGTCGGTGATCAGGTTCAGTGGCGGCCCCCACGCTGCACCCGGCGCCACATGGCGTCGATAGTGCTCCCAAGCCGCCTTCAGATCGCCGATTTGCAAGGCGGCCAACGCCAAATGCCATCCAAGATGGCAGTGCATCAGACCCTCGCGCGAATAGTCCGCGAACCAGTCCTCCAGCCAACGCAGACTGGCCTCATGCTCCCCTGCTTCATAGGCCACATGGGTACGGATATGCGCTCCATTGGCGCTTTGCGGGCGCAGGGCGAGGGAGCGCTCAATCTGCTCGCGGGCGGGCCCGACACGGCCCGTCTCTACCAGGGCAAAGGCCAGGGCCGACTGAAACCACCAGTCGTTCTCGCAATTCTTCGCATGGCTTTGCAGAAATTCAAGCAACGCAGCCTCGCGGCCCGGTTTGCCCGAGAAGCCGTACAAGCCAAAGACGCCGGCGCAGGGCGCCATGGCCAGGGCATCGTGTGGCCAGACCTGCAGATGCGACTGAATACGGTTCATGGCGCCAGCGCCATCGCCCGCAATCAGCCGATCGATCAGGCCCACCACGCCGCGGACCCGCTCGGGGGCACGCTCCATGCCCTGCGAGGCCAGATCGATCTGCGCCCGCGCCTGCTGAGGCTGGGCCATGACCTGATGATGACGGGCCAGCGCGGCCCGCGCGAGCACGCAATCCGGATCCTGGTTCAGTGCGTCCTTGAAGCATTGCTCGGTGCCGGCCTGCGCACCCAGTAAACGCTCAATGCCTTCACAAACCGCTGCATGGGCCGCTTCGTTGTGGGCGCCGGTCGGCAGCCCTCGTGTATCGGTGAGCGTCATCAAAAACCTTTCATGCTGCCCTGGAACCTTTCATGCCATTTACGAAAGATCCATCGAGGCCGTGATCTTCTAATCCGTCATGCACCACGCGCCCATCCACCACCGTAAGCTCGGACTGCAAGGTGGCCAGCGCATCCCAGGGGCAGGACATCGGGTCCTGAGGTAACACCACGAGGTCGGCGTCGTTGCCCGCCATCAGAGGGCCGCGATGCGACTCGGTCCAGGTCAGCCGATGGCCTTCAACGGTCGCCAGGCGCAGCGCCTCTTCACGGCTGAGTCCGCTCTCGCCCAGCATGATCCCGGATTCGCCATCACGACGCGCCCTGGCCTGCCACAGGGCAAAGAGCATGGAGTGCGGCACGCCATCGGTGGACAGGGCCACGGGAACCCCAGCATCCAGCAGGGCCCGGATCGGTGTGCCCGCAGCGCCCAGCGCAAGCAGACCGAAACGGTCCGCAGCATGCTGCATGAAGCCCGGCGTCACGGTCGCGATCAGGCCGAGCCTGTGCATACGTTCGAGTTGATGCGCACTCGCCTGCGTGACATGCACGGCCACCCAGCGCAGCTCGCGTAGCGGCACCAAAGCGTCGATCGCCTCCAGACACTGCAGCACGCGCTCGAGTTCGTAGCAGACCAGGATGCTCACCCGCAGCCCAAGCCTTGCAGCGGTCGTTCCCAGGCGGATCAGACGCTCGCTGGAAAGCGCCTGCGCAAAATGCCCTGCCCAATGTTCATAGGGATAAGCGCATCCAAGAATGCGTGCCACGGCCGGATCGGCTACATCCAGGCATAGGCCCTCCTCGGTGAACAGCCCACTGCGTCGTCCCTGCCCCGCAAGCCGCGCGGCCCAGGTCTGCATCTGCGCCTCCAGCGACTCATCATCGAAAGACGCACTCGGCAGGCTCAGGCTGGCCTGCATGCGCAGGGTCAGAGCGCCATCTTGGCCGAGCTGACGCCAGGCGTCGAGCAGCGCAGGCGTGAGGCCGTGACCCTCAAAGGCCGCCGTAATGCCCGCCTCCCGGGCCAGCTGTATCCCATGCCGCAAGCCCTGCAGTCGCTGCTCGAAACTGAATCGCGGCACCTCGCGCATCAGGACAATCTCGAGCGTGGGGGCCCGGTTGCGCTCCAGAAAGAGGCCCGTGGGATCCCCTCGGGTATCACGCGCGATCTCGATGCGATAGGGATTGGGTGTATCGGCTC
>JBEELY010000161.1:0-3438 GCA_041167925.1 Pseudomonadota bacterium
CTGATACTCGTCAACAATGCAGGCATCACGCGCGACAACCTGGCGCTGCGCATGAAGGCCGACGAATGGAATGCGGTGATCGATACCAATCTGGCCGGTGTCTTTCGTATGGCTCAGGCGGTGTTGCGGGGCATGACCCGTGCGCGCTGGGGACGTATCGTGAATGTCACCTCCGTGGTCGGATCCATGGGCAATGCCGGACAGGCCAATTACGCAGCAGCCAAGGCAGGTGTTGCTGGCATGTCTCGTGCGCTGGCTCAGGAGATTGGCAGCCGGGGCATCACAGTCAACTGCGTTGCTCCAGGCTTCATTGATACCGACATGACCCGGGCCCTGAATGCTGATCAGACCGCAGCCATGATGCAACGCATCCCGCTCGGACGTTTCGGAGACGCCGCAGAAGTCGCCGCAGTAGTGGGCTTCCTGTGTTCACCCGCGGCTGGCTACATTACGGGCAGCACCCTTCATGTCAATGGCGGCATGTACATGTCATGACGACATGCCCCGATCCGGCTGGCGATCTCAGGTGGGCCAGGGGTGCCGAGTCGAATCCAAGTCGGGCAGTGCTAGAATCCCGCGTTTCCAGATACTCCCCCTTTCCCTACCGGGCATCCTCCTCCGCCCGAATCCATTTTTCAAACCCTAAGGAACAAGCATGAGCGACCTCGAGGCACGCGTACGCAAGATCGTGGCAGAACAGCTGGGCGTGAACGAAGCCGAGATCAAAAACGAGTCGTCCTTCGTGGATGACCTTGGTGCCGATTCGCTCGACACAGTCGAACTCGTCATGGCACTTGAAGACGAGTTCGAGACCGAGATCCCTGACGACGAGGCCGAGAAGATCACCACGGTCCAGCAGGCCATCGATTACGTCAAGGCCCACCCCAAGGCCTGACCGGCAGGAGCCGATCGCATGAGCCGTCGACGCGTAGTGGTGACCGGACTGGGTCTGGTCAGCCCGGTGGGCAATGATATTGCTACCGGATGGGCCAACCTGGTGGCGGGCTGGAGCGGCATCGGCCGCATCACCCGTTTCGATGCCACGCCCTTTTCCTCTCAGATTGCAGGTGAGGTCAAGGACTTCGCGATCGACGCCTACATGACGGCCAAAGAAGCCAGACCCTTCGATACTTTCATCCACTACGGCATCGCAGCTGCCTGCCAGGCGGTCAAGGATGCAGGGGTCACGGTTGAAAACACCAACCCCGAGCGGGTTGGCGTCATCATCGGTTCGGGCATTGGCGGTCTGCCCATGATCGAAGACAACCACACTGAACTCACCAACCGGGGCCCAAGGCGTATTTCGCCTTTCTTTGTGCCGGGTTCGATTGTGAACATGGTGTCGGGACAGGTCTCGATCATGCACGGCTTTCAGGGCCCCAACTATGCGGTGGTTTCGGCCTGCACTACTGGTTTGCATTCCATTGGCGATGCCGGCCGACTGATTGAATACGGCGACGCTGATGTCATGCTCGCCGGAGGCGCCGAGTCCACCGTTTCGCCGCTGGGTATTGGCGGATTTTGCGCAGCCCGGGCCATGTCGACCCGCAACGATGATCCCACCACAGCGAGCCGCCCCTGGGATCGCGACCGTGACGGTTTTGTTCTGGGCGAGGGTGCCGGCGTTCTGGTGCTTGAAGAATACGAGCACGCCCGCCGTCGGGGTGCACGCATTTACGGCGAACTGGCCGGGTTCGGCATGAGCGCAGATGCGCATCACATCACTGCCCCGGATCGCGAAGGACCCAAGCGCGGCATGCTCGCAGCCTTGCGTAATGCTGGGGTCAATCCCGATCAGATTCAGTACGTCAATGCCCACGGTACGTCCACCCCGCTGGGTGACAAGAATGAGACTGAAGCCATCAAGCTGGCCTTTGGTGATTATTCGAACAAACTGGTCATCAACTCGACCAAGTCGATGACCGGGCATCTGCTCGGTGCCGCAGGCGGCATCGAATCGGTCTTCACGGTGCTGGCGGTTCACCATCAGGTTTCGCCTCCCACCATCAATATCTTCAACCAGGATCCTGAGTGCGATCTTGACTACTGTGCCAATCAGGCTCGGGACATGAAGATCGATGTCGCCATTTCCAACTCGTTTGGGTTCGGTGGCACTAACGGCACTCTGGTCGTCAAGCGTCTGGTCTGAGCCCTCTGTCTGGACTCCTCTTCTTACCGATTGCTCAGCTGAACGCCCCGCGCGGCGTATGCGCACATGCCGATCGCATGTGAGCTTCCCGTCGATGCAGGACGAGCTGGCCGCAGGCTTCAAGCTCTTGCGCGGGCGGTGCCCGGTCTGGGGCTGTTGAGCAGTGCAGTGCTTCTCGCAGCGGGGCCTCCGGTGTGGGCCGAAGCGCTGTTGACGGATACAGCCCGAATCGCCACTCAGGCCATTCTTGCGAGCGTCGGACTGGCCTGTTTGACAGGGGCCCTGCGTGCCTTGACCCAACGGTCAGTGGGCCTTCCCTCGACTCGGGAAGTGCACCGAGATCCGCCCCGCCTCATGCTCGATGAGCATGGCCTGGCCCGTCTGGACGATGAGTCGCTTCGCCTTGATTCGGTGTGCTCATTACCGGGCTTGATCGTAGCGGTATTCACCCCCATTTCCGAGGCAGGCCCTAAGCTCTCGGTACGGGGCGGCCATCGTTTTGTCCAGCGTCTCACGGGGGATCGTCGCGTGGTCATGATCGGGCAGGATGCCCTGAGTTCGGATCAGTGGCGAAGACTCCATGTTTGGCTGCTCTGGGTGCAGCGTGCGCCGCGCTGAGTCCGTGCGCGCCGGGTTTCTTGGCATGTTCGTCAGTGCGTCTTTGGGTATCCAGCCATTGCCCTTGCATGCCCTTACTTGGATTTATTGACTTCAACTCTGCCATCTGAACCTGCCATGCTTCGATCTGTACGTGCACTGATGCTGACGTTTGTCGGTGTGCTCCCCGTTGTTGCAGCCATTCCCGTGTCCGCAGCGCTCGCCCTGGTTGCGCCGCCAGTGATAGCGCGCGAGTTGCCCGACTTTGCGGATCTGGTGGAGCGTGCGGGGCCTGCTGTGGTCAACATCCGCACCACAGAGCGCGGGCGCTCGGGTGGCGGCAGCGCCAGCAACCCGCCCGCGATGCCCGAAGGCCTTGATGAGAACGATCCCTTTTATGAATTCTTTCGCCGATTCATGCCCCCTCGTCAGGGACCGGCGCCCCGCGGGCGCGGTGGCGAGGGCGGTGGCGAGGTGCAGCGCGGGGTTGGTTCCGGCTTTCTGATCAGTGCAGACGGCTTGCTTCTGACCAACCACCACGTGGTGGAGGGGGCTGACGAAATCTACGTCACCCTCACCGACAAGCGGGAGGTCCGGGGAAGACTCATCGGTTCCGATCGCCGCACCGATGTTGCGCTGGTCAAAATCGAAGGCAATGGATTTCCGTCACTGAAAATTGGTGATCCGGCGCG
>JBEELY010000162.1:0-6924 GCA_041167925.1 Pseudomonadota bacterium
TCTCGCTCGAACTGATCGGACATGCCGACCCGCAAAGCGACCGTCAAGTCCTCACCCAACGTCGCTTCGATGAATTGCTCGCCAAGCATCGGGGCCCGCTGACGGCTTCGGCTGAGCAGGCACTGCGCACGCGGGCAGCCGCTTCGGAGGGGGATCTGCAGGAACTGGCGCGTGAACGTGCGCAAAACGCCCGCAGGGTTTTGCGTGATACGCACGGTCTGTCCAATGAGCGGCTCTTTCTGGTCGCACCCCGGATCGCTCCGCAGCAAGGCGATCTGCCGGCGCGCCGGGTGAGCTTCGAGCTGAAGTAAGGCTGAGCCCTGCCTGGTCAGCCGAACCAGGTGGACCGCTGCTCAGAGCACCGTATCGTCGGTCGGCAATCCGAACAGGACGCGGCCGACCAGTTCATAGGAGGCCGGCGCGGTCATCATGTGCGCGGTGATGGTCTGCGCATCACGCAGCCGTCGCTCCTGCGCGTGTTCACTGAAGATCGCTGCACCGCCACCGAGTTCGTGCACGGTGCGCACCACTTCGGCCGCAGTGCGGGTCATGTGCGTGGCCGCCAGGCGCAGGCGCGCCCGATATTCGATCGGAATACGCCGGTCACGCTGCGCCAGCACCCAGGACTGGGCGACCTCGTCGAACAGAAAGGCGCGCGCCGAGCGATACTGGGCTTCGGCCTGGGCCAGCGCGGCCTGCGCAGTGCCACGATCCGCCAGAGGCTTGCGCGAGCCTGCAGTCCGGCCTGAGGCGGCGAAGGCGATGAAGTCGTCAAGCGCGGCGCGGGCATTGCCACTGGCCACCGCAGCGATGCCCATGGCAAGCAGGCCAAAGACCGGAAAGACATAGAGCGCGCCTTCGTGCCTGGGCCGATCGGCCATCAGGGACACGCTGCGTGCACGAGGGACACGCACCGACTGCACTTTCATGTCGACGCTGCCTGTGCCGCACAGGCCCATGGTGTGCCAGGTATCGATCAACTCGACGTCTTGCGCCGGAAACATCATGGCGCGGATCTCGGGCGCGCCATTGGGCAGCTTGCGCAGTTCACCGGCTTCGATCACCGTGCATCCGCCATTGAGCCACTGGCAGTTGCGACTGCCGCTGGCCCACTTCCAGTGTCCGGTAACCACGTAATCATTGCCGTCGACCACGGCCTGACCCATGGGTGCGAAGACGCCCGCCGTCAGCACGTCGTTGCCCGTGCCGTAGACCTGGGTGGCGACCTCCGGTTCGAGGTAGGCCGAGTAAATCCCCGAGGTGGCACCGATCATGGAACACCATCCGAGCGAGGCGTTGATCTGCCCGGCGGCCTCGAAGGCCTGCAGCGCCAAGGCCGGATCGCACTCCAGGCCGCCAATCGCCTCGGGCCGCAGCGTGCGGTACATGCCGGTCTGAGCCAGGGCCTGCGCCAGAGCGGCGGGCATGTGGCGCTGCTGCTCCATGTATTGGGTTGCTGCTGCGGACTGCTCCGCGAGATCGCGGACACGCTGCAGCAGCAGGTCACGCTCGCGCTGTGCAGCGCTTCTGAGGTCGGCGGTCGGTGTGGCGCCCATGATGTCTCCTTGCTTCAGTCACATCATAGCCGCAGGGGGTTTCGCTCAGCGAGCAGGCTTTCGACAATGCGCAAGCAGGTCGAGGCGGGGCTCGTGCAAGGCAGTTCGAACGTCCAGCAGGCCTAGCAGGGAATGAAACAGATGATCGTGAGCGACCGGATCCTGTGCCGCCCTGCGCAATGCACCCTCGGCGCATCCCTCCTGGATGCCGATCCCGGCATCAAGACCGGGACCAAGCCACCACACCATGGGGACTCGAGTCTGTTCTTCGGGTGCAATGCGATAGGGCATGCCATGCAGAAACAGGCCTTTTTCGCCCAGCGATTCGCCATGATCCGACACGTAGATCAATGCGGTGTCCACACGATCCGAAGCGGCCTGCAACAAATCGATCGCCCGCGTCAGAACATGGTCGGTAAAGCGCAGCGCATTGTCGTAAGCATTCACGACCGCTTCGGTACTGCACTTGTGAAGGTTATCGTCTGTGCATGCGGGGCTGAAGTGCTCGAACGCCTGCGGGTAGCGGCGGTAGTAGGCCGGGCCATGGTTGCCAATCATGTGCAGCACCCTCAGGTGCGTGCCCTGCGCATGCTTGAGAACATCGGGCAGGCCGTGCAGTAGGGCATCGTCAAGACAGTCCGAGTCGGCACATCCCGTCGTCTTTAGCGTTCGGGGCTGATCAAAGGGCAATCCATCACACACCCCTTTGCAGCCGCTTTGATTGTCGAGCCAGTGCACCTGGACGCCTGCGCGGCTCAGGACATGCAGCAACGATTCCTGACCGCGGATTCTTGATTCGTCATAGTCGCGCCGGCCAATGGGCGCAAACATGCAGGGCAAAGACACCTCGGTATTGGTGCCGCAGCTTGTGACCCGACTGAAATTGATCACGGACCTCTGGCGCAGTTGGGGGGTCGTGTCGCGAGCCCTGGCATTCAGGCCCCAGTTGGCTGCCCGCGCAGTTTCACCGACCACGAGGACCACGACCAGCGGACGCTTGCGCGTCGCCCAGGAGTCGCCCGGGTTCGCATCCAGTCCGATAGGCTCGCGCGGCGTGCTCGCCCGATGGACGTCGCGTCGCACCGCCAAAGAGCCCGACCAGAGCAGATTGGCAGGCGTGATCAGATAGCGCAGGTCGTGGTGATTTCGGACCAGCGAAGCAAGCGGCTGATAGGCCAGCCAGAGGACCAGCAGACCCGTCAGCAGCGCGCCTGCAATCAGGACCAGTCGCTGTGTGAGGCCGCGCCGCCAGCCCTGGGATCGGAGCGGCCAGTACAGCACCAGCAGCGCAGGCACCATCCCCTTGAGGGTCAGATCCGAAGCCAGCGAAAGCGTGACGAGCTCCCGCGCTTCTGCCGGATGGGTTGCCAGCACGTTGCGCATCATCCCTGGATCGAGCACCACGCCATACGACGCACTAAAGTGCGTCGCAGCCGCTGCGGCGAGCGTCATGAGACCCAGCAACGGTCGCAGCAGTACCGAAAGACCAAGCAGGGCCAACAGCAGCACATGGGTGACCACCACCAGCAGGCCCAGCGCCAGCACGAGCCCGACATCCTGCGACCACCCGGACGCCCCCCCCGCGTCGAGCGACTGCCGAAGTACAGGCAGGTTAAAAAGTACCAGCCACAACAGACTGACCGCGAGAATCAGGACTGAGGGGCTGACCTCGGGCAGCCTGAGTTGCACACCCAGGCGGCGCAAACCTTCGTGCTTCAGGCGCAAGCCTTCGTGCTTTTGATTGACTCCCATCAGACAGCACTAGACGCTATTGATCTGAAGCGCCCATGAAGCCGCATGAAGCCCGGCTGAAGCCCATGGTGTTACCGTTGCAGGATGCGTTTGTTACTTATCGAAGACGATCCGCTTCTGGGCGAGGGCTTGCGCGATTACCTTCGGGCCGAAGGGCATGTCGTGGAGTGGTGCACAAGCTTGGCGCAGGCGGATGCATTACGTGAGGAGCCTTTCGATCTGCTGCTGATCGACTGGCAGATGCCCGACGGATCCGGCCTGCAATGGCTCAGCCAGTGGCGCTCGCGCGGAGGCGGCACGCCTGCACTCATGCTCACGGCAAGAGACCGTCTTGAAGATCGTATCCGGGGTCTGGACCATGGTGCCGATGACTATCTGGTCAAGCCCTTCGCTCCCGAAGAACTCGCTGCCCGCATCCGGGCCCTGGGCCGGCGCGCAGGCCAGGAACTGGGTGTGACGCTTCATTTCGCCAACGTACAGATCGACCTAGGCGCACGTTCGGCATCGGTGGCTGGTCAGAGGGTCGAGCTCACCGCGAGGGAGTGGGCGATCCTGGAAGCCCTGGCACGTCGGGCGGGCCGCATCGTGCCCAAAGCCGACCTCGAAAGACTGGTGATGGGCAGTGAAGGCGAGGTCGTGAGCAATGCGCTCGAGGTCCATGTGTCGGCCTTGCGACGCAAGCTTGGGCGTCAGCTGATCGAGACCATCCGTGGTCTGGGTTATCGCATCGATCGTGGCGCGTGACATGAGTGCGTCAGCCACCGCAGCCGCCTCAAGCCAGGAGGCCGCAGCCGCATTGCCAGCCATCTCCATTGCGGCCCGGCTTGCCCGGGCACTGGCGGTCTGGTCGATTGCCGTGGTGGCAGCGCTGAGCAGTGCTCTCTGGGTCACGGCGTCGCATGAGGTCAACGAGCTGCTCGATGATGCACTGGTGTCCGCGGCCGAACTGATGGCCTTGCTGGTGGATGCCGGCCCGGACACACTCGATCGCGCCAGCAATCCGGGCACCCATCCTGACTCGCTTCGCTTCGCATGGCAGATCGTGGCTGTCGATGGCAGCCTGCTCTATCACTCGCAACAGGCACCCAAAGGAGGCTGGACCAACCTCAGGGGCGATGGGTTCGAGAACCAGGCGGGCTGGCGGCTCTACAGCCGGGCGCTGTCAGAACAGCGACGTCTGACCGTAGGTCAGACCCGCGACGAGCGCGCCGATGCGCGCGTGGAGGTGATTGCCGCTGCCGCGTCAGCAGCGCTGCTTGCAGCCATCCTCGGCCATCTCTGGTTGCGTTTACGAGTGCGCGACGAACTGGCGCCCCTGCAGGAGCTCTCCCGCCGCATCCGACAGCTCAATCTCGATTCAAGTACTCAGGCTTCCTACCTGGGCCGGGCCAATCGACAGGAACTGGCCTCCGTTCACGAAGCGGTCGAAACCCTGAGTGCCCGCTTGGCCAACCGCATTGCCAAGGAAAGGGCCTTCAGCGCGCATGCCGCACATGCCTTGCGTACCCCTTTGGCGGGCATTGATGTGCAACTTGCCCTGAGCATGAAGGACGGCCCGGAGTCGACGCGCGATCGCCTGCAGCGCATCAGGGAGGCCACGCAACGACTGCAGCATGTCGTGACGGCCCTGCTCGGACTGTTCCGCAGCCAGGCCCCTGCACGCCATGTCGAGCTCAAACTCGACGCGCTGGTGCGATCGCTGCCCACGCCAACATTGCGCGTCATCGTAGCGCCCGATCTGCGCCTGCGTGCCGACCCCGATCTGCTCGCAGCAGCTCTGGTCAACCTGCTCGACAATGCTCAGCGTCACGGTGCCAGCCAGGTCTGGATCGAGCCCTGGCCCGCCGGGGGCCTGCTGATCCGTGACGATGGGCCTGGCGTTAGCGCCCCACGTCGGCAGGTCCTTCGGAACGCAGTCGAATCAGAGGCAGATGCCGCTGCGATCGGTCTGGGCCTGATGCTGGCCGATAGCGTGGCCCGTGCCCACGGAGGACGTCTGATCCTGCCCGATATCGCCAGGGGCTTTGCGGTCGCGCTAGAGTTCGGCGATTCCAACCTGTCCGAGTCCTGACGCCGTGCAACACGAGTCCAATGTCGCCGCCCAGTTCAAGAGTCGCCCTGGCCTGCGCCGCCTGGGGCCGGCGCTGCGTTACTCCTGGCAGGGGCTACGCGCCACCTGGCGTACCGAGTCAGCCTTTCGACAGGAACTGGCCGTGGGGCTGCCCCTGATGGTGCTGGCCTGGACAATTGAGCCCGATCGCTGGCGAGCCCTGATGCTCAGCGCCGTGATCATGCTGGTCTGGATTGTGGAGTTGCTCAACACCAGTCTGGAGTCCCTGTGCGATCGGATGACAACAGACCTGGATCCCGCCATCAAGGCCGCCAAGGATGCAGGCAGCGCGGCGGTGTTCATGAGTCTGCTGCTGGCACTGACCTGCTGGGGGCTCTGGTTGTTTGACCACCTCCAGGATGCATTCAGATGACCGAAGAACTGTTTCGTGAAGACGCCCGCCTGCTCGAGTGCGAGGCGCAGGTGATGGCGATCGATGAGCACGGCATCGTGCTGGACCGTACCGTGTTCTATCCGCTGGGCGGAGGTCAGGCGGGAGACGCCGGCGTGCTGCTGCGGGCCGACGGACTGGAGGTCAGTATCGGCGACACCCGCAAGCACAAGACCCTCTCGGGCGCCATTGCGCATGTGCCGGTCGCGGCCAGCCCAGGCCTGGCCGTGGGCGATCGCGTGACGGCCCGCATCGATGCGCAACGACGCAAGGCCCACATGCGCTTTCATACCGCCACGCATCTCCTGTGTGCTCTGGTGCCGCATCCTGTGGATGGCTGCTCGATCACGGCCGCATCTGCACGGCTGGACTTTCACATGACCGATCCGCTCGACAAGGACGCGCTCACTGCCGGGCTGGCTCGTCTGGTCGCTCAGGCGCAGCCGGTGAGTCATCGCTGGATTACCGAGGCCGAACTCGATGCCAATCCGGGCTTGGTGCGCAGCATGAGTGTTCAGCCACCGCGCGGGCTGGGCCGCATCCGGGTGCTGGAGATCCAGGGCATCGACCTTCAGCCCTGTGGCGGTACCCATGTGGCCAACACCGCCGAGGTGGGCGCAGTGGTGGTCACCAAGATCGAAAAGAAGTCTGCGCAGACCCGCAGGGTTGTGCTGGGATTCGCCTAAGGCGGCATCGAGCCCCGACGGCTCGCTGCCGCGCTGCGACGGGTCTGCAGACCCGTCAGCGTGCCAGACTCGTCAGATCCGCTCGAAGACCGTGGCGATGCCCTGACCCCCGCCGATGCACATGGTCACCAGGGCATAGCGGCCGCCAGTGCGTCGCAGTTCGTACAGGGCCTTGGTGGCAATGAAGGCGCCCGAACAACCGATCGGGTGGCCCAGCGCAATCGCACCGCCATTGGGGTTGGTTTTGGCCGGGTTCAGGCCCAGCCCTTTGGTCACCGCCAGCGCCTGCGCGGCGAAGGCTTCATTGGACTCAACCACGTCCATCTGGTCCAGGCTCAGGCCTGCCTTCTGCAGTGCAAGCTTGGAAGCCGGGATGGGCCCCTCGCCCATGATGTGGTTGGGCACGCCCGCCAGCGCATAGGACACCAG
>JBEELY010000195.1:0-2812 GCA_041167925.1 Pseudomonadota bacterium
CTGTGGAAGCTGCAACATCAGCCCCGGTGAGTTGCGCCAGCAAGCCAATAAAGCTCGCCCCCTCGGTACCAAGACCCACCTCGCAGCCGTAGAGCAGCAGATCGCCCTGCTCCGACAGCGCTGCACCAATTCTTGCTAACTCATCGGCACGAAGGCTCAAGGTGTCCATCGTGATGCTGCCTGAGCCCAAAAGCAGCGAGCCCGGCCCACCGTGCGAAAGCACCTGGATCGAACTCAAACCACGCACGCCCGACAGCGCTCGCGCCATCTGCGAGAGTCCGTCTTCTTGCCGGTCAATCACGACCCAGCGCGAGCCTTGCGCGAGTCCGGCAATGACAGCCTCTAAATTGGAGAGTCGGCTATCGATGAAAACCATGGATGTGGCGTTGATCATTTTGGCAAATCACGTAACTGAGGTGTACGTCAATTGTCCAAGACAATTTAGCGATGCGCTAGACCACCCTTAGGGACTATGGAGCTCTTGCCGGCGAGGATGTGGAATGCTTGCCAACAGCCATGTCCATCCAGCGAGGCAGGCAATGCGTGGTGAGGTCGTAGTGCTGCACCACGGTTTCTCGCGCCCGTTCACGCAAGCGATTTGGCTTCTCTTCCAGGGCTTTGGCCACGGTCGTGGCAATGGCCTCAGTATCAAAGAAATCCACGAGCAAGCCATTGTCCTCGTGCCTGATCACCTCGCGCACAGGAGCGGTATCTGAACCGATCACCAGGCAGCCTACCGCCATGGCTTCAAGCATCGACCAGGACAGCACGAAGGGGTAGGTGAGATAGACATGCGCGGCGCTCACCTGCAGCACGCGCAGATAGTCCTGGTAGGGCAGATGCCCCACAAAGTGCACCCGACTCCAGTCCACCTGGTTCTTGAGGGGCTCGCAGTAAATCTGGCGATAGGTCTGGCCGTTGTCAGGGCGCCGACCATAGCTCACCTCGTTGCCGCCCACTACCACCACCTGCGCCTGAGGCCGAAGCGCTTGCAGGCGCGATAGGCTGCGAACAAAGGAATGGAATCCACGGTAAGGCTCGAGGTTGCGGGCCACGTAAGTGACCACCTCGTCGCCCTGCCTGAAGGTTTTTCCGGCCACTTTGATCCAGGCTTGCGCATCAGGCTTGAGCACGCGGGTATCCACGCCCTCATGCATGACCTCAATGCGTGATCGAACGATCTCCGGAAATCGGGACCGCTGCCATTGCGTTGGCGACAGGCCCTGATCACTGCCCATGAGACTCACGAGCTGGGTATTGTTCTTGAGCCGCACGCGCGCGGCGTCATCCAGAGACGCAGGAAACTCGGGGTCGAATCCCATGTCACCGCCCTGCGCATCGTAGTAGTACTCAAAGTACTGAATCACGCGGGCGTCGGGATACACGTCTTTCAAAAACAGGCCTTCGCCCCAGCCAGGGTGGCACAGGATGGTGTCAGGCGACCAGCCCTGAGTCTTCAATTGAAGCAGCAGCCGCGCCACGGTCTGGCCGCGCCGCACATGGCCTTCATGGTCGCGCAGGTAGGGATGGGTCTGGGGCTGCCCGGTGCCATGCGGCTCGTAACCCATGACGCGAATTCGCGGGTGAACCACCGGGCGGCCTTTGAGATTACGTACCTCGCCTACGCCCACCACCTCATGTGCGGGGTCGCTTGCAAGGGCTCGCGCCAGATGCACAAACTGGCCAGGAAAGTTCTGATGAATGATGAGGATGCGCATGAGGAGGATTCTGTGACCATCTTCTAGCCAAGCAACAGTGAATCTGAGGCACCGTGTGGCGTGATTCGGTATGTGTGATTTTCCTGAACATGCAATCTTCGCGCTTCACCCGCACGGATTAATTCCAGTGCGGTTAACCCTTGGCTGTGCACTGAGTGCGCGATGTCCGGAGCGCTTTTCGCTCGCTCAAACCCCCAGCAGTCGCTGAAGCGCCTCGGGATTGCTGAGCAGCGCTGATGAGGCTGATTCGAGCGCGACTTCGCCCTTGACCATCACCACGGCGCGATCGGTGGACTGAAGCACCGAGCGGAAGTTCTTGTCGACCACCACGGTGGCGATGCCCGAGGCGCGGATGCGGCCGATGATCTGCCAGATTTCGGCCACGATCAGCGGGGCCAGACCTTCGGTGGCTTCATCCAGGAACAGCACATCCGGATGCGTCATGAGCGCACGACCGATGGACAGCATCTGCTGCTCGCCGCCCGAGAGCTGGGTGCCGCCATGATGACGGCGTTCGGCCAGGCGCGGAAAGGTCTCAAGCACGCGCTCGAGCGTCCAGTCGGTACGGCCATCGACCCCGGGGCGCGAGGCCATCACCAGATTCTCGATGACCGAGAGCGTCGGAAAAATACCGCGGCCTTCAGGCACATAGCCCACTCCCGCGCGTGCGATGCGGTAGGGCGGCGCATTGTTCATGTCTCGGTTGGCCACCCGCACATTGCCGCTGCGCACCGGCACCAGACCGAGCAGGGACTTGATCAGGGTGGTCTTGCCCATGCCGTTGCGGCCCATCAGCCCCACGGCTTCGCCGCGCGCGACCTTGAAGTCCACATTGCGCAGAATGTGGCTCGCCCCGTAAAAGGTGTTGAGGCCGCTGGCCTCGATGATCGGCTCAGGCATGGCGGCAGGCCTCATCCGTAGGGCTCAGGGTCCGTTCATGCTCAGCCATGAGCGGTTTCCCCCAGGTAGGCCGCCTGCACAGCCGCATTGCCGCGGATCTCGGCGGGGCCACCGCTGGCCAGTACCTTGCCTTCAACCATCACCGTGAGCACATCGGCCAGTGCAAAGACGGCATCGATGTCATGCTCGACCAG
>JBEELY010000210.1:0-3016 GCA_041167925.1 Pseudomonadota bacterium
TGCGATCGACCAGTTCGACCGCAACAGGGCCCAAGGTAACGATATGCCGGGTGAGCGCCATCGACTGGCGGAAGGTGGGAAAGGACACCACCCCCAGCACTTTGGCTTTCGGCAATGGCGAGAGCTTCAGATGCAGCCGACGGCTCCAGGCCAGGGTGCCCTCGGAACCCACCAGCAGATGCGACAGGTTGACCGAACCGTCTTCTGTATACGGCCTGACCGAGCGCGGCTCGAAGATGTCGAGGTTGTAGCCCGCCACACGGCGCATCACGGTGGGCCAGACACGACGGATCTCGTCGCGCTCGCGATCGGCAAGGGCATGCAGCGAACTCACGATCTCGCGCACCCGCTGCGACGTGATCGACATGTCCCCGGCCTGTCCGTCGGGCCGGCTGAAGGTACCCCAGTAGGCCTGGGTGCCATCATCATGAATGGCATCGATTCCCAGCACGTTATGGACCATGTTGCCGTAGGCGAGTGAACGCGAGCCGCAGGAATTGTTGCCCGCCATGCCGCCCAGGGTGGCCTGCGCCGAGGTCGAGACATCGACCGGAAACCACAGCCCGTGTGGCTTGAGAAAGGCATTGAGATGATCGAGCGCCATGCCGGGTTGCACGGTGACCCGAGCCTGCGCTGGATCCTTGCGGGCGGCCTCGGCATCAAAAGCGGTCACCTGGTTGAGCCACTTGGAGTGGTCGATCACCAGGGCCTCGCCCACGGTCTGCCCACATTGAGAGGTGCCCGCGCCCCGCGCCAGTACCGGCATGCCCAGGTCGCGAGCCACATCCAGGGCGATGGCCAGATCCGCTTCGGTGCGAGGCACAGCCACCCCCAGCGGCATCATCTGGTAGATCGAGGCGTCGGTGGCATAGCGGCCACGTGAGCCGGCATCGAAGAGCACATCGCCCTGCATCTCGCGCGACAGCCGGGTGGCCAGATCGCTTCTGGCCAGGCGCGGCGCCATGAAGACACGGCGAGTATTGACTGCAGGTTCGACGGGAGCGTTCATGATTTCTGATGGGTTCTGGATGGGCCTGGGGTGCGGGTCGCAGACGCCGCAGGAGGCGAGGCATCGAGCTGGGCAGTGACGGTGGCCTGCTTGGAGCGCAGGTGCTTGCGCATGAGGGACGACAGGCCGCGGGCATCGCGGGCCTCGAGAAGTTCAACCATGCGGGCATGCTCCGCCATGGCGGCATCCCACTTGTCAGGATTGAGGTTGGAGCGAAAACGCAGCGCCTGCAGGCGTGCGTTCAGGCGCTCATGGGTTTCGGCCAGCACAGGATTGCGCGCGCACCGCACCAGTGCGGCATGGATGTCGCGGTTGATCCGGTAGTAGCGGGGAAGATCGCCCTTTGCATGCGCCTGTTCGAGCCCCGCCTGCAATCGGCGGATGGCCGCCATCTCGGCATCGGTGGCGCGCTGGGCCGCGAGCTCGCCGCTCAGGGCCTCGAGGCTGGCCATGAGCTCGAAGGCATGATCGACCTCGGCGCGGTCAAGACCCGCCACCACCGCACCCCGGTTGGGGATAAGGTCGATGACGCCTTCTCCGGCGAGCATGCGAAAGGCCTCGCGCAAAGGTGTCCGAGAGACCTGCAGCTGCTCGCACAGCACGCGCTCATTCAGGTGCGCTCCTGGCGCCAGGCCGCCTTCGATGATGCGCTCACGCAGGCGCTCGGCAATGCGCTCGTGCAGCCCGCTGCGATCAAGCGCATGCAGCTCGGCAGGAAGGTCGGACAAGGAGGACTCACGTGCGGGCATCGGAGCGTGCAAGAGCCGGGGCTTTCGGGGACAGTGGGATCGACTGAATCCCGCCTTCGTGCTGGCCTGTGGATTGCCTCAGGATTGAATATCGAATATTGTATACAAAATATCAAACAACCGGTCGCAAGGCTTCAGGCTCATTCATGCAACTCAATTCCCACCCCTCCGGGCGCCACTTCCTGCAGATTCCTGGCCCAACCAACGTGCCAGATGACGTGCTGCGCGCCATCGACCATCCCACCATCGACCATCGCGGCCCGGAGTTTGCGCAACTCGGCCTGAAAGTGCTCGCCGACATCCGGCCAGTGTTCCAGACCCGTCAGCCGGTGGTGATCTATCCGGCCTCTGGTACCGGCGCCTGGGAGGCTGCCCTGGTGAATACCCTGTCAGCGGGCGATACCGTGCTGATGGCCGAGACCGGTCACTTCGCCACGCTCTGGAAAAAGCTTGCAGAGCGGCTCGGTCTCAATCCCGAGTTCATCGCCGGTGACTGGCGCAGCGGTGTGAACGCTGAAGCGATCCACGAACGCCTGAAGGCGGATGGTCAGCACCGCATCAAGGCAGTCGCAGTGGTGCACAACGAAACCTCCACCGGGGTCACCTCCGACATTGCGGCCGTACGGCGTGCCATCGACTCGGCGGGCCATCCGGCGCTGCTGCTGGTGGACACCATCTCGTCGCTAGGCTCTATCGATTACAGGCATGATGAATGGGGGGTTGATGTCACGGTGGCAGGCTCACAAAAGGGCCTGATGCTGCCGCCGGGGCTGTCTTTCAACGCCGTGTCCGAAAAAGCGCTGCAGGCCAGTCAATCGGCAGGGCTGCCCCGCGCCTACTGGGCCTGGGACGAGATCCTCGCGGCCAATGCCTCCGGCTACTGGCCGACCACACCGTCGACCAATCTGCTCTATGGCCTGGCTGTCGCCCTTGACCGACTGCATGCCGAAGGCCTGAGCCAGGTCTTTGCGCGCCACGACCGTCATGCAGAAGCCACGCGGCGCGCCGTGCGCGCCTGGGGTCTGGAGATTCTGTGCCGCAATCCCTCCGAGTACAGCAGTGCGCTGACTGCGGTCATGATGCCGTCGCAAGGTCAGAGCACCCACGACGCCGATGCCTTCCGTAAACTGGTGCTGGCGCGTTTCAACATGTCGCTTGGTACGGGTCTGGGTCGTCTGGGTGGCAAGGTGTTTCGCATCGGTCACCTGGGCGACTTCAACGACCTCAGCCTGCTGGGCACGCTGTCGGGTGTCGAGAT
>JBEELY010000311.1:0-10168 GCA_041167925.1 Pseudomonadota bacterium
GAAAGCGAACAGGCCATCGTCTCGAATGTGCTGCGTCTGGATGAGCAGCGCATTGGTGCCATCATGACCCCGCGCATGGATATCGAGTCGATCGATCTGGACGACGGCGATGCCATCGTGAGAGGCCATATCGCCGAAAGTCCGCATGCGCGCGTAGTGGTCTGTCGGGGCGGACTGGAGCACATTCTGGGTGTGCTGCGTGTGGGCGATCTTCTACGCCCTGCCCTGCATGGCGAGCCAATTGACGTCGAGGGTCATCTGTCTCCTCCGCTTTATCTGCCCGAAACCATCAGCACCACCCAGCTGCTCGACACCTTCCGCAAGGAGCGGGTTCAGTTCGGGCTCGTGGTCGATGAATATGGCGATCTGCAAGGCGTCGTGACGCTCAACGATGTGCTCACCGCCATCGTGGGTGAGCTACCCGAGCCCGACGAAACCGGCGAGCTCGATGCCGTCCGGCGCGAAGACGGCTCCTGGCTGGTGGATGGCTCGCTGGGCCTGGAGCGCTTGAAGCAGCTGCTCGAGATCGAAGCCCTGCCCGATGAGGAAGAACGCAGCTTTCACACGGTAGGTGGCTTTGCAATGCATCAGCTCGGGCGCATCCCCGCCGTGGCCGATCACTTCGAGTCGTCGGGTTATCGTTTCGAGGTCGTGGACATGGACCGCAATCGGGTCGACAAGTTGCTTGTGGCGCGCCTGCCCGAATCCGGCACGGAAGCCTCCGAGGCTCAGTAAGGCCGCTTCGAGTGGGGGGCGATCCAACGCTCGCAGGCAGACTCGGCAGCCAGTACACTCGCGTTTCTTACAACAGAGGAGCTTCCGATGCCATTCCCATCCCGCTTTCGTCGCGGCCTCAGCGTGCGCCTTCCCGGCCTGGTTCTCGCCCTTGCGCTCGCCGGCGGTATGGGTTTGAGCAGCCCCGCCGTGGCTCAGATCGACAGCCTCAAGGTGATGATCGGCGCCAATCCAGGCGGCGGCTTTGACCAGACGGGGCGGGGCATTGCCAGCGCCATGCAGGCAGCCGGCGCGATCCGTGGTGCCACCTTCGAAAACAAGGGTGGCGCGGGGGGCGCGATTGG
The DNA here is from genome assembly GCA_041167925.1 of Pseudomonadota bacterium. Lineage (GTDB taxonomy): Bacteria > Pseudomonadota > Gammaproteobacteria > Burkholderiales > Burkholderiaceae_E > UBA4615. Next base: position 1,080 of record JBEELY010000311.1, read on the forward strand.
TCTGGCGCAGTTCGTGAATACCGACAAAGGCAACCCGAATGCCATGGTAGTGACGGGTGCAGTCATGGTCGGCGGCATCGAAATGAGCAAGGCGCCCATCAGCCTGCGTAACGCCACCCCGATCGCGCGACTGTTCGCGGACACCCTGATCCTGGTCGTGCCCACAGCAAGCAAGATCCAGTCGCTTGACGACGTCATCAAGCAGCTCAAGGCCAACCCTGGCTCGGTCAGTTGGGGCGGCGGCTCACGGGGTTCGGTCGATCACATCATGGTAGGCCTGATCGCCAAAGCGGCCGGCGTTGACCCGACCAAGGCCAACTACATTCCCTTTGCTGGCGGCGGCGAAGCCACGGCCGCCATCCTGGGCAACCAGGTCACTGTTGGCGTAGCGGGCGTCTCGGAGTTTCTGCCCTTCATTAAGGACGGCAAGATGCGCGCGCTGGCGGTCTCTTCGTCCAATCCGGTACAGGGCATCCGCACGCTCAAATCACAGGGCATCGATGTCGAGATCTACAACTGGCGCGGTGTTTACGGCGCCCCAGGCATTACCCCCGAGCAGCAGAAAACCCTGATCGATGCGGTGATCAAGGGCACCCAGACGCCGCAATGGAAAGAAGCCCTGGCCCGCAATGAATGGACGCCCTATGTGCTGACCGGTGCCGAGTTCGGCACGTTTGTCGAAGGCGAAATGAAGCGACTCGGCGGCATCCTGCGCGAACTGGGTCTGGTCAAGTGAGTTCAGACGGGCATCGGACATGAACCGCGCTGCCCGTTGCGTGATCGGCATCGTTATTGTGCTGGCGGCTGCAGGCGTGGCTGCCGGACTCCCCAGCATCGACGGCGGTGGCGGTTACTCGGGTCTGTCGCCCCGCTTTCTGCCGGGCGTGGTGGCTGCGGGACTGGCGCTGTGCGGGGTTCTGCTGCTTGCAGGGGGCCTGAGGTCTTCTGGCCCGCCGCACTTCGAAAAATCCGTTGCGCAAGGCAAAGCGGGGCCTGAGATACAGACCGTCGTCGAACTTCAGGCGAGTGCATCCAGTCCAGATACTTCCTTTTCCGGGTGGGGTGCCGTCGTCTGGATGCTTGGCGGTCTGATCATTCACATGCTCCTGATTCGCTGGATCGGCTTTGTTGCCGCCAGCGTTCTGCTGCTGACCTGTGTCGCGCGCGGGCATGGCAGCCGACGCCCGGGCCGCGATGCCCTGGTCGGGCTGCTCCTGTCGCTGCCGGTATGGTGGCTTTTTGCCAAGGGACTGGGGTTAAGCCTGCCCCTGTTGCCGCTGTTGGGGCTCTGAACTCGCCATGCCTGAGACATTCAGCGCACTCCTTGCGGGCTTTTCTTCAGCGCTGTCTGCGGCCAACCTGATGTGGGCCCTGCTGGGCTGTTTCGTGGGCACGGCGGTGGGCGTGCTGCCCGGCATCGGCCCGGCCATGACCGTGGCCATGCTGCTGCCCATCACGGCCAAGGTGGAGCCCTCCTCGGCCCTGATCCTGTTTGCAGGGATCTATTACGGCGCCATGTTCGGCGGCTCGACCACCTCCATTCTCATGAATACGCCAGGCGAGTCGGCCACCATGGTCACCGCCATGGAAGGCAACACCATGGCCCGCTTCGGACGGGCCGGACCCGCACTGGCGACCGCTGCGATCGGCTCCTTCGTTGCCGGCACCCTGGCCACCCTGCTGCTGTCCTTGTTCGCGCCCATCATGGCCTCGGCTGCACTGCACTTCGGTCCGGCCGAGTACTTCATGATCATGGCGCTCGCCTTCACGACCGTCTCGGCGGTACTGGGCGAGTCGGTCCTGCGTGGCATGACCAGCCTGTTTCTGGGTCTGTTTCTGGGTCTGATCGGAATGGATGCGGTCTCGGGCCAGGTGCGCTACACCCTGGGCATTCCAGAGCTCTTCGATGGCATCGACGTGGTGGTCGTGGCGGTGGGTCTGTTTGCAGTGGGCGAAGCGCTCTATCAGGGCCTGTTCCGTCAGCCTGAGGCTAGCCTCAATCGCATGAGCCCCACGCGGATGAGCCGCGAGGATTGGCGTCGTTCCTGGCCCGCCTGGCTGCGGGGCACGGCCATCGGTTTTCCCTTCGGCCTGATTCCTGCGGGGGGAGCAGAGATCCCGACTTTTCTGTCCTACGCGACCGAAAAGAAGCTCTCCCAGGATCCAAAATCCTTTTCGGTCGAAGGTGGTCAAGGTGCCATCGAAGGCGTCGCGGGCCCCGAAGCCGCCAACAATGCCACGGTCACCGCAGCGCTGGCCCCGCTTCTCACCCTGGGCATTCCCACCTCGGCCACCGCTGCCATCCTGCTGGCGGCCTTCCAGAACTACAACATCCAGCCCGGTCCCGCCCTGCTGCAAACCTCGGGCGCCCTGGTCTGGACCCTGATCGCATCGCTTTACATCGGCAATGTGATGCTGCTGGTGCTCAACCTGCCGCTGGTCGGTCTGTGGGTGCGCATTCTGCGCATTCCCTCGCCACTTTTGTACGGCGGCATCCTGGTCTTTGCCACGCTGGGTGCCTGGAGCCTGCGCCAGTCCTGGTTTGATCTGGCCCTGCTGATGATGATCGGCATGCTCGGGCTGGCCATGCGTCGCTACGGATTCCCGGTGGCACCGGTGATCGTGGGCATGATCCTGGGGCCCATGGCAGAAAAGCAGTTGCGCAACGCCCTGGCCATCGCACAGGGGGATTGGTCCGTTTTCGTGACCCGCCCGCTGTCCTTTGTGCTGTTCTGTGCGATGGTTGCGTCACTGATCGTGCCACCGCTGCTGAGGGCCCGGCGCTCTGGCCGCAGAGCCCACTGAGCCCACTGAGCCCGCATCATTGGCAGCCGGCACAGGCCAACATGGCGGGCCGCCCAGTCATCATCGTCAGCACGCCCCAAGAAACCGAACTAGAAGACCGACCGAGGAGACCCCCTTGAGTACCCTGCTTTTTACGCCCGCCACCTGGCGCGGCGTCACGCTACCCAACAGGATCATGATCTCGCCGATGTGCCAGTACTGGGCCAACGAAGGCTTCAGCACCGACTGGCATGTTGCCTATGCCGCCAAGGTGGCGCAGGGTGGTGCGGGCACGGTCATGATGGAAGTCAGCGTGGTTGAAAAACGCGGCCGTGGCACTTACGGCGACCTCGGCATCTGGGACGACGCGCACATTCCCGGACTGCGGCAGCTCGCCACGCTGATCGAGGCTGCAGGGTCGGTGCCCGCCATCCAGATCGGCCATGCAGGCCGCAAGGCGGCAGCCCAGCGGCCCTGGGATGGCAACGGCCCGCTCACCGAAAAAGACGAACGCGAGCGCAATGAACTGCGCTGGGTGGGTGTGGCAGCCTCAGCCATTCCGGTTGATCCGCGCTGGACACCGCCCCGCCCGGCCACTGAAGAGGATCTCGACCAGATCGAGCACGCCTTTGCCGCCGCAGCGCATCGTGCGGTGGCCGCAGGCTATCGCATGGTCGAGATCCACATGGCCCATGGCTATCTGCTCAACAGCTTTCTGTCGCCGCTATCCAACCAACGCACCGACGCCTACGGCGGCAGCCTTGAGAACCGCATGCGCTTTCCGCTGCGGGTGACCCGCGCCGTGCGGGCTGCGCTTGGCGAGAAGACGCTTCTCTCGGTGCGCCTGTCCTGCGTCGATGGCATCGAAGGCGGATGGATGCTCGAAGACAGCGTCGTGATGGCGCAGCAGCTCAAGGCGCTCGGGGTGGACTTCGTTGATTGCTCCTCGGGCGGCATCCAGGGATCAGCCACCAACCCGGCAGGCCGGCTGGCCGTGCCGCGTGGCCCCGGGTTTCAGGTGCCTTTTGCAGAACGCATCCGCCGTGAAGCGCAGATCCCCACGATCGCGGTCGGGCTCATCACTGACCCTGCCCAGGCCGAAGCCATTCTTCAGGAAGGCCGGGCCGATCTGATCGCCATCGGTCGTCAGGCCCTCTACGAGCCCAACTGGCCGCTGCATGCCGCCAATGCCCTGGGTGAGGACGCGACCTGGGATCGCTGGCCCGTGCAGCATGGCTGGTGGCTTGCCCGTCGGGCAGGGCAGCCACCCAATGGCCAGCCGCAGGCACCCACCGCCTCCGGACATCCAAAAACCTTCTAAGAAAACCTTCTGAGACACCGACCAACATGACCGACCGGACGACAAACACTCCCGTATCGAACTCGGCAGCCGGGACGCCCTCGGGCGTTCCTCTGCGTGTGCTGGGTCGCAGCGGACTTAAAGTCTCCAGCATCTGCCTGGGCACGATGATGTTCGGCGACCGCACCAGCGAGGCCGAGTCCTTCGAGATCGTGGCTGCCTGCCGTGATGCCGGCATCAATTTCATCGATACCGCGGACATGTATGCACAAGGCGAGTCCGAGCGCATCACCGGGCGGGCCATTGCAGCGGATCGGCACCGCTGGATCCTGGCCACCAAGGTCGGCAATGCCATGGGCAGCGACCCCAACCGGCGCGGCCTGTCGCGCCGCTGGCTGCACCAGGCCATTGATGGCTCGCTGCAGCGTCTGGGCACCGACCATGTCGACCTCTGGTATCTGCACCGTGAGGACCATGACACGCCACTTGAAGAGACCATTGGTGCGGTGGCCGACATCATCCGCGCCGGCAAAGTGCGCTACCTGGGCATCTCCAACCACCGGTCGTGGCGGATTGCCGAGATCGTGCGCTTGTGCCGCGAGGCTGGGCTGCCGACGCCGGCGGCCTGTCAGCCCTACTACAACGCCTTCAACCGCATGCCCGAGGTCGAAATCCTGCCCGCGTGCACCCATTTTGGAATCGGCGTGGCCAGCTACTCGCCGATCGCGCGCGGGGTGCTGACCGGGAAGTACGCACCCGGTGAGGCGCCTCCCGCAGATTCCCGCGCAGGCCGCAAGGACAGACGCATCCTGCAATCGGAGTGGCGCGAAGAATCGCTTCAGATGGCACAGGACATCGCAACGCATGCCCGTGCCCGCGGCATGACGCCCACGCAGTTCGCGGTCAACTGGGTGCTCAACAACCGGGCCATCACGAGTGCAATCGCAGGTCCTCGCACTTTGGCGCAAATCCACGAGTACCTGAGCGCCCATCAGCATGCCTTTGAAGCCCGGGATGAAGCCTTGATCGATGACATGGTCACGACCGGTCATCCCTCCACGCCAGGCTACAACGATCCGGCCTATCCGATCGAGGGTCGGCATACCTTCACAGCGCGCTGACTCACGATGCACCGAGGAGGCGCAAGCCAGCGACGTCACCAGACCCAGGACGGAACCAAGGCATGAAAACGCCGCGTTCGGTCTGGGTGGCTGGCGTCTCCTTCGCGCAACTGGTTTCCTGGGGAAGCCTCTACTACACCTTCTCCCTGCTCATGCCCGGCATCGAATCGGAGCTCGGGCTGTCGCGGGTCACGGTCAGCGGCGCCTTCAGTGCCGCGCTGTTGGCCAGCGGTGTTGCCGGTGTAGCGGTCGGACAGGCCATCCAGAAGGGCTACGGACGCGCGGTGATGAGCGCGGGCTCGCTGCTGGCCGGCCTGCTGCTCGTGACACATGCCTGGATCACCGAGGCATGGATGCTCTACGCGGTCTGGATCGGCTTGGGTCTGGCCATGGGGGCGGTGTTCTATGAGCCGATTTTTGCCATCACGATCCGCCGCTGGCCGCAGGATTACCGCAGACCCATCATCCACATTACCTTTCTCGGCGGGCTGGCCTCCACTGCCTTCATTCCATTGGGAGCACTGCTGATCGCGCAACTGGGCTGGCGTGATACCTGCCTGGCCTTAGCCGCCTGCCATCTGCTGATCTGCTTGCCCATCCACCTGAGCATGCTGCACGAACCTCGGACTGATTCCGATGTAGCCGCGTCTGCAGGACAAACCAAGGCCACCGCGCCTCAGACAGGGGCGTCATCCGTCGATAGATCGCCCTCTTTGGGGCAGCTGGCCTGGTCAAGCGCTTTTCTGCTGATCACCGGGGCCATGGTGGCCTCGAGCCTGGTCAGCAGCGCGCTTTCGGCGCATATGGTGCCAATGCTCGCTGAGCGTGGACTGCCCATGGCCTGGGCCGTCGCCGTGCCTGCGAGCATCGGCATCATGCAGGTCGTGGGTCGGCTGGTGCTGCTGGTCTTTGAGGGCCGGTTCGAGCCACGCAAGCTCGACGTCGCGATCATGCTCGCCACGCCCGGCGCTCTGATCGTTCTTGCGGCTGGCGGCCACAGTGTGCTGGCCGCGCTGGCTTTTGCGGCCCTGTACGGACTAGGTAACGGTCTGATCACCATCGTCAAGGCCACGGCGATTGCCGCTTACGTGAATCGCGAGCGGGTCGCGCAACTGGCCGGGCTGCAGACCTTGCCGGTGGCTGCGGCCAAGGCTGCCGGACCGGTGCTCATGGCGGCCCTGTGGAGCCTGCAGGAAGACTATGCCCCCGCCGTCATCGGGCTGATCGGCCTGGGCGGCATGGCTGCGTTCATGCTGGTCCTGGCCCAAAGACGATCCCCCCGTGCCTGATCCCGACAGGCATGGGACAATCCGCGCCGATCAACCGACTACGGCATCGTGACCCAGACCTATCTTCTTCTCGCCTTGCTGCTCCTTCTGGCCCTGGTCGTGCTGGGCTATGTGCTGTGGCCTTTGCTTCGTCCGGCCAAGGCCCTGCATGATCCGGCAGCCGAAATTGCACGCGATGTGCTGCGGGCGCGCCGTGACGAACTTTTGGCCTCGCTCGCCCATCTGCCCCCAGACGCCCCCGAACGCGCAGCCGCACTGGCTGAGTTTGCAGCACAGGCCCAAGGCGAGCTGCATCAGACGCCTGAGCCTGGCGCGACCGCAAAGACGCGTGTCCAAGGCAGTGAAGCCGGCACTGCGCAGCCCTCGCGCCGCCCTCTCTCGGCCCGCCTCATGCTGGCCGCCAGCGCACTCCTACTGCTTGTCACGCCATCGGCGCTCTACCTGATCGCCGGCATGCCTGAGGCAGTGTCGCCTGCCTTCATTGCGGCTCAGCAAGCTCCCGCGAGCATCGACGAACTGGTTTCCCGCCTGCAGGCCAGACTCAAAGAGGCGCCCGATGATGCCGAAGGCTGGATGTTGCTGGGTCGAAGTGAACTCTCACGAAGCAATGCAGCAGCAGCCGCAACGGCATTTGAGCGCGCCAGCAGTCTTCGACCGAAAGATGCTGCCATTCTGGCGGATCTGGCTGATGCCATTGCGCAGCGTGAGGGCCGAAGCCTTGAAGGCCGTCCCATGGAGCTGGTGCGCCAGGCCCTGGCACTCGACCCGAATCAGGGCAAGGCACTTGCGCTGGCAGGCGCCTGGGAGGTCAACCAGGGCAACCTGCCGCAGGCCATTGCGCTCTGGACCCGCCTGCTCGGGCAACTGGAAGCCGATTCTGCTCAGGCCCGCCAAATTGCAGGCTTTATCGACGATCTGAAAGCCGGTCGAAAGCCTGGGACCGGGCCCGCTTCGGCGTCTTCAGGAGCCTCTGCATCGCCCTCCTCTGCCGTCGCCGCGACACCCGCAGCCCTGCGCGGCCGGGTGGAGATCGACCCGGCGCTGCGTGATCGGATCGGCCCCGGCACCGTGCTCTTTGTCGTTGCCCGTGCGCTCGATGCCGCCGGACAACCTAGCGGCGCGCCACTTGCGGTCATCCGTACCGAAGCAGGTGCGTGGCCCCTTGCCTTCAGCCTGGATGATGCGCAGGCCATGAGCCCGGCAAGCCGCCTCTCAGCCCAGCCGCCCGGGACCCGTATCGCCGTCATTGCCCGCCTCTCCCGGACAGGAGAAGCCGCGCTGCGCACGGGCGATCTGCTCGGAAGCTCGGCGCCGGTCATGGCAGGTGCGCAGGATGTTCTGGTACGCATCGATAGCGTCGCTCCCTGAGCTCTCCAGACCATGAGGCCCCTGCACCTGAGCGCCGAAGGGCTCTGCCTAGCCAGGGGACAGCGGGTGTTGTTTCGTGATCTGCAGCTTGAACTGCGTTCGGGAGAGATGGTGCTCATGACCGGCCCCAACGGCGCCGGCAAGAGCAGTCTGCTGCGTGCCCTGATCGGACTGGCCCCCCTGCGATCAGGAGCGCTTCGCCTGTCGATCGATGGGGGGGAGGCTTCGTCGATCGCGCCTGCCAGCCTGCGCGGCTTGTGCCTCGTGCAGGGTCATGCGGCGGGGGTTAAGTCCGAGCTCACCGCCATCGAAAACCTGCGGCTGTGTGCTGCCCTCGACCTGCCCCCGGTTTCCGGAGCGACAGAAGAGATGCAAAGGGCCTTCCCGGTACGTGACATGCACACATCCGACGCTGCGGCTGCACTCGACCAAGCCCTCGAGCGGGTCGGGCTGGCTCGTCAGCGCGACATCGAAACCCGCCGCCTGTCGCAAGGGCAAAAGCAAAGACTGCAACTGGCCCGCTTTGCGCTTGCCTGCCAGGGCAGTCATCGACCGATCTGGCTCATGGATGAACCCAGCGCCGCGCTCGACACGCAGGGCAGCGCCCTGCTACAGACCTTGCTGGCCGAGCATCTGTCCCGGGGCGGGACAGCCCTCGTCGCGACACATCTGCCCCTGAGCGCAGGCGCTTCACCAATCCGCCCGCTTCGTCTCGGCGAGACAGCGTCAGCCGAGACGATCCCCACAGCCACAAACCCATGGACAGCCTGAGCGCCCTGCGCTGGGCGCTCGCCCGCGACCTCTCCCTGGCCCTGCGCCGGCGTGCCGACGCATTACAGGTGCTCGGCTTCTTTGTGCTGGCCTGTGCCCTCTTTCCTCTGGCCATCGGCCCACAACGAGAATGGCTGCAACGCATCGGGCCGGGCGCGCTCTGGGTGGCCGCACTTCTGGCCGTGCTGTTGGCACTGCCCAGGCTGTTCGAGACCGATCATGCCGACGGCACGCTCGAGTCCATGCTTGCCAGTGGCCAGCCCCTGCCCGCCCTGTTGGCCGGCAAGATGCTGGCAGCCTGGCTGGTGACCGGAGCGCCCCTGGTCCTGATCTCTCCTGTGCTTGCCTTGAGCTTCGATCTGCCGGGCGAGCTCATGCCGCTGCTCATGCTGAGCCTGCTCCTGGGCACCCCCATCCTGCTGTGCATCGGGGCGATCGCCTCCGCCCTGACCCTTG
>JBEELY010000351.1:0-12214 GCA_041167925.1 Pseudomonadota bacterium
GGGCGTGAAGAAGCCTTCAAGACCCGCTTTCGTCAGCCGATCGAGCGGCACAGTGACGCGCCCCTGGCTGCCGAGCGGCTCGAGACGCTCAATCGCCGTATCCGCCCCTTTCTGTTGCGCCGGACCAAGGCCTCCGTGCTGTCCGATCTGCCCGAGCGCACCGACATCGTCCGGCGCATCGAGCTTGGCGCCGCACAGCGCGATCTTTATGAATCGGTGCGCGTGGCCATGGACGAGCGGGTCAGGCAGGCGCTCGCAGATTCCGGTGTCGAGCGCAGCCGCATCATCGTGCTCGATGCCCTGCTCAAGCTGCGTCAGGTCTGCTGCGACCCCGGGCTCATGGATCTGGCTGCAGCGCGAAGGGTGAAGGAGTCGGCCAAGCGCGAGGCGCTGATCGAATTGCTCGAGCAACTGGTTGATTCAGGCCGCAAGGTACTGGTCTTCTCGCAGTTCACGCGCATGCTTGATCTGATCGAGGGTGCTCTGGACGCGCATCCTCATTTGGCCAAGGTGCAACGCAGCCGGCTCGACGGCGATACCCTGGACCGCAGGGCCGCCGTGCAGGCCTTCCAGGAAGGCGATGCACAGCTCTTTTTGCTTTCGCTGCGCGCAGGGGGGGTGGGTCTGAATCTCACGGCGGCCGATACCGTGATCCATTACGACCCCTGGTGGAACCCGGCGGTGCAGGCCCAGGCCACCGACCGCGCGCATCGTATCGGGCAACAGCGGGCAGTCTTTGTCTACAGCCTGATTGCTGCCGGTTCGATTGAGGAGCGCATTCTGGAGTTGCAGGCCCGCAAGGGTGCCCTCTCGGACGCTGTGCTGCAGGGCGCTCTGGATGGCAACTCGCTCAGCCGCGACGACCTGCTCGGTCTGTTTGATGCGGGTTGAGTCGTGACCGGCACGATTCGGATTGATGCAGCGATTCGGTTTGAAGCGGGCTGAGCCCAAGGGCTGTGCCGGTTCGCCGCATCACTGACTGCTATGGTCGTACGCCGGAGAGGCTCACGCCTCGGGCATTGCCGATCAGGGCCATCATGATCTGCTGGCCGAATCCGGAGGGCGGGGTTTCGGTCAGGGCGAGTCCGGAGTAAGTGGAGAAGGCCAGGCCGAAGCAGCCCAAGCCATCGTTGAGCGTCACGTCGTAAAACCCGGCCAGGGCGGTCGCGTTGAGCGTGCCGCTGAAAGCACAGCCTGAAGTCGACGTAAACGATCCACCGGAGACCGCAATGGGGTAGGGGCTGCCGGAGGCATCTCGCAAACTCCAGAATCCGTCGGGTGAAAAGCCGGTGAGGCTGTAGTTACGCCCATCGAAGGTGCTGTTGGCCCCTGTGGCGGTGAGTTGGATATTGCCCGAGACCGTGGTGAAAGGGCCGTCTTGGCCGGTATTCATGTTGACGGCCGTGCCCGCATAGCCCCGGTCATAGAGGACTGCATCGGCATAGCCCCCGGTGTAAATGTTGTTGCCTTGTACAAACCCGGTTTGCAGGAAGCTGCTGTTCGTGGCTTGGCCAAGCAGAATCCAGAAGGAGCCTCCAGTGCGGATGACCAGTCGGTGGGCATTGGCGCCGTTGTTGTACACGCTGCCAGCGTAGGTTCCTGGAGGCGGCGGGTTGTTGAAGGTGCCCGATCCGCCGCTGCCACAGGCAGCAAGCGCCAGGGTGGAAAGCGCAGACAGGGCGATGAGGGCGGTGCGGCGAAGCTTCATGAGAAGAGGCGAGTGAGGGGTTTGAAGAGGCTTTGAATGCTGCTGGGGTGAGATTTGCAAAGGCTCAGGCAAAATCGTTATCGCAATCCCAATAACGCATCAGACCCCTGCTTCGTGCACGACCGTCCAGAGTGGGGGAGGAGACTGTCATGAGCGAAACAAGTCCTGAAGTTGCCGTCAGACCGCGCCGCGCCGTGCTGGTGGTGGGTGCGGGCGATGCCACCGGGGGCGCAATTGCCAGGCGCTTTGCGCGTGAAGGCTATGTGGCCTGCGTGACGCGTCGCAGTGCCGACAAGCTGCAGCCCCTGCTCGAGACCATTCGTGCCGAAGGCGGCGAAGCCCATGGCTTTGCCAGCGATGCCCGCAAGGAAGAGGAGATGGTCGCGCTGGTTGACCGGATAGAGCGCGAGATTGCGCCGATCGAGGTGGCGGTGTTCAACATCGGCGCCAATGTGCGCTTCAAGATTACCGAGACCACCTCGAGGGTGTACTACAAGGTCTGGGAGATGGCCTGCTTTGGCGGCTTTCTGATGGGCCGCGAAGCGGCGCGCGTCATGCTCCCTCGCAAGCGCGGCACCATTCTGTTCACTGGCGCGACCGCCAGCCTGCGCGGGCGCTCTGGATTCGCGGCCTTTGCCGGTGCCAAGGCCGCGCTGCGGGCCACGGCGCAGAGCATGGCGCGCGAGCTCTGGCCTGAGGGCATTCATGTGGCCCATGTCGTGATCGACGGCGCCATTGATACGGAGTTCATCCGCAGCAACTTTCCTGAGCGCTACGCCACCCGGGAGCAGCAGGGCATTCTCGACCCCGAACACATCGCAGATCTGTACTGGCAGATTCACAGCCAGCCCCGCGATGCCTGGACCCACGAAACCGAACTACGCCCCTGGATGGAAGGCTGGTGACCCCCTCAGCCGCCTGTTTGGCGTGGCAGCGGCGCCGGCTGTGCGCCCTCGGCCAGTAGCGCATCAATCCGTGCAATGACCATGGGCAGTTCGGCCACGGTATCGACCCAGAAGTCGGGGCTGGCCTCGGTCAGCCTGCTGCGGGCCTTTTCGCGCAAACGCCCTTGTTCGTCTGCACCCAGCGCCTGCCACTGCGCTTCGGTAAGACCCACCTCATTGCCTGAAGCCAGAACACCAACTGTCCAGCAACCGGCATGCCGGCCTTCCATCAGACCCGGCACGGTATCGTCCACCTTGACCACCCGGCGCGCGGGCCAGACGCCCAGATCGAGGAAGCATCGGTACATGCCCAGGGGCGAAGGACGGTTCTCGGGCAGATCGCCTGCACACACCAGGTTGTCGGGCGTAAAACCCTGAGCCTCGGCCAGGGGCACCAGCACCGCCATGATTTCGCGGTTGTATCCGGTGGTGGATCCGATGCGGATGCCTTGTTGTCGCAGGTCGGCCATCATGGGAACCACACCCGAGATCAGCGTGGCATGCCGGGGCAGGGCCGCGATGTTCATGGGCGTGAAGATCGTGTAAAGCCGGTCGACATCGGCATCGCTGAATGCCGCACCCTTGGCACTGAGCCAGGCCGCGGCAATGCGGGGCTGCAGACCCAGGGCTTTGATGTGATCCCATTTGGGCATGCCCATGGGGATCCTGGCTTCGTCGATGCTGATGGCGATGCCTTCGCTTGCAAACAGTTCGACAAAGGCGCCCATGGGGGCGTGGCTGCCGAAGTCGATGATCGTGCCGGCCCAGTCGAACACCACTGCCGCCACACCCTGGGCACGCAGCCCCTTTTCACCATGCATCAAACACCTCTCTAGCGATTCCAAACCCTGTACTTGCACCGGTTCCACTGGTGACCACCACCACGCGCGTGCGCGAATCCGGTGCCCTGATCAGGCAATCCCCCGGGCCACCGGTGGGGTAGACCCCGGTCCAGCGTTCGATGATGCGGGATTGCGTGAGTTTCAGGGCCTTGGACGCATGGGCCATGATGAGTTCATCCACATCATCGAAGGCAAACGGCTCCGGCGTGTCGAAGGTGTGGTGCGAATCACCGATCACCAAAGAGCCATCGGCGCTTTGCACCACGATCAGATGAATGCCAGCCTCAAGGCTGGGACCTTCTTCTTCCACCAGTTGGGTCTTGAGCGCAGCGGCCTCGGCCAGTGCGGCATAGCCGCCATAGCGCACCAGACTCAGATCAGACATCACCGCGGCGCTCAGGCGAAATCCTGATTGCGGTTTCACCCGCAGCATCTGCAGTCGCGTGAGCTTCAGGCCAAAGGACGCCAGTGACTCCGAACCCACGCCATTGAGCTCGGTACCCGGGCAGATGACGACCCGCTCGGCATGAAGCGTGCGTTGCGATGTGCGCACCCGGGGCGCTTCCACTTCAAGCACCGCCTCACCAAACAGGAATTGCACGCCATGTCGCTCGACAAGCCATGCCGCCAGACGCGCAATGGCTTGCCGCGATTCCACGCGCACCTCATGGGGCGAGTGCATCACGGCATGAGCGCCGTCCAGTTGCAGTTCAGGCGCTTCACGGCCGGCGGCCGCGGCATCGAGCAGACGGTTGCCATGGGCCATCGAAGTCCGCATGAATGCCTGCAGCACCTCCGCTGCCAGAGGCCGGTGGGCAATCATCCACAAGCCCCGATGCTCGATCGGAATGTTGGCTTGGGTCGCCACCTCCACCCACACATCGCGACTGACGCGCGCGCGCCGCCAGGTATCGCCTGCGGGCTGACCCGTGACGGTGATGAAACCGAAGTTTCGGATCGATGCGCCGACACATCGATGATCCCGCTCAATGACGGTGACCTTCAGGCCACGACGCACGCCTTCAAGCGCATGGGCAAGCCCGACGATTCCGGCGCCAACAACGATGAGATCGGGGTTCATGATTCCAGCACCGCGGCGCCAATGAAGTTGCGCCCACGCACCGAGCTCAGCGCCTCGCTTACCCGCTCTGCTGCATCACGGATGCCCACGGCCTGCGGCCCCTCGGGCACGCCGACGCTGGCCAACCAATGGCGCAATGCCGGAAGTGCGTCGGCGGCCGGCATGGCAAAGACCTGTTCGAGCAGGCGATCGGTTTCAGGGTCATGACCCACAGCCAGGGACCATGCGGTGGGCAGCCAGAGTGCGCAGGCCAGTCCATGAGGAATCCCAAGTCGGGCGGTCAGGTCATAGGACAGTGCATGCGCCAGCGCGGTGCGGGTTTGAGAGAAGGCCATGCCAGCCTGCAAAGAAGACAGGGCGAGCGCTTCGCGGGTTTGTGTGTTTTCGGGATGGGCGAGACACTGTGGCAGGTGCTTCAGAACACCGTGCGCGGCGGCCAGCGCCAACTGGCTGCTGACCGGGTTCGCATGCCGATTCCAGATGGACTCGAGTGCATGGGCCAGGGTGTCCAGGGCCACGTCACGGGTCAGTGCAAGCGGGCAACTGAGGGTGAGCGCGGGATCGACAAAGGCCCGGTCTGCATGACCCCAGGGTTCGTCCAGGGAGCGCTTGATGGCGGGCTCGCAGTCGGTATCCCAGAGCGTGGCCCAACGGGTGACTTCGCTGCCGGTGCCCGCTGTGGTCGGCACCGCCCAGAGCGGCACGCGTCGCATCTCGGGCCAGCGGGACTGCCCACGGATGGCCTTTGCAATGGAAGCGAACTGGTGATCCTCTGGCAGGCAACGCAGGGCCTTGGCAAGATCGATCGTGCTGCCGCCGCCCACGGCCACCAGAACCGCGCCGGGGTGCTCGATCAGAACAGGCCAGACTGCATGCGACAGCGCGTCCGCACGGGCCAAGCTGCTCAGGCCATCCTCAACCTCCACCCAGGCCAGACAGCGGTCGGCGAGTTTTTCCTGCCATCGCGCCCTGATTCCGAGCCGTGAGGCGGCCTCAAAGGCCAGCACCACACAGGGGCGCTGGCCGAGTTCTTCAGGCAGGCTGTCACTGCAGGCATCGCCAAATCGCACGCGGACGGGCATGTCCCAGTGAAAGGCGGCGCAGGCTGGGGGATGGGGTTGAGGGGAATCCATGGCGTTTGAAAGGGTCGGTCCGGACCAGCCGTCTGAGCGTGTTGAGCAGCTTCGGTCGTCAGATGAATCGATTGCGCAATCGTGCGGAGATCATGTCGATCAGCGAGACCGTGACGACAAGAATGATCAGCACGGCACAGGTTTGCGCGTACTGGAACCCGCGGATCACTTCGAAGAGCACCACACCAATACCACCCGCGCCCACCATCCCCACCACGCTCGCCGAACGCACGTTCGATTCGAACCGGTAGAGCGCAAAACTCAGCCACAGCGGCATGACCTGGGGAATCACCCCGTAAAGAATTTCGACCAGTCGGTGCGCGCCGGTGGCGCGAATGCCTTCGACCGGACGCGGATCAATGGCTTCGACCGCTTCTGAAAAAAGCTTGGCCAGTGTTCCGGTGGTGTGGACGGCGAGGGCCAGCACGCCAGCGAAAGGGCCCAGTCCGACCGCAACAATAAAAAGCATCGCGAACACCATCTCATTGATGGCGCGGCAGGCGTCCATCATGCGACGCACGGGCTGGTGGATCCAGGGCGGCGCGATGTTGGCGCTGCACAGCAGGCCCATGGGAACGGCAAAGATGATCGCAAGCAGCGTGCCCCAGAGCGCGATGTGCAGCGTGACCACCATCTCGCGGGCATAGATGCGCCAGTCCTTGAAGTCGGGCGGAAAGAACTCTTTTGAGTAGGTGGCGATGTTGCCGCTGTCTCGAAGCAGATCCAGCGGCCGGATTTCTGCGCCCTGCCAGGCCCAGGCCAGGATGAGCGCAGCCGCAGACCAGGCCACATAGCTCAACCAGCCCGGACGCTGTTCCCGCGCCCTGGCCCGGATGAGGGCCAGGCTGTCGGGCCTTGCGCCCCTATTCATTGGGCGACTCAATGCGTTGATGCTTGCACTCACTGGGTCAGGGCGGCGAGCTTGCGGTCAATCTCGGCGAGCTGCTTCTGTTTTTCGGCAGCGGCCATCTTCTCGTCATTGGCGATCTTCTGGCGGTCGCGGGCGAGTTCAAGCTGACGGATCGGGATCAGCTGGGCATTGGTGCTCGGACGGAAGCCGCCGTAGTTGTAGATCGCCTGCATGATGGCCTTCTCGGCCGGGTCGGTCTTGGCATAGTTCAGAACGAAGCGGCTGACCTTGTCCTTGACGGCCGGATCGAGGTCCTTGCGCCACACAAAAGGATCGCTGGGGATCAGCGGGCTTCTCCAGAGCACGCGAATCTGTTGCGCGAGTTCGGGGCGCGTGGCCTCGAGCTTGCCCATGTCTTCGGTGTTGTTGGTGGCGACATCGATCTGCTTGGCCAGAACTGCCTGAATGTTGGCGCCATGGCTGGCATTGCGCACGGTCTTGAACATCGTGCGGTGATCGAGGTTGTTCTTGGCGAAGACGTAGAAGGTCGGGATGAGGAAGCCGGAGGTGGAGTTCGGGTCGCCGATGCTGAAGTTGATGTTCTTGCTGTTCTTCAGAACGTCGTCCAGGGTCTGATAGGGGCTGTCCTTGTGGGTGATGATCAGACCGTGATAGCCGAAGGTGCCATCGGCGTACATCACCTGGGCAAAGATCTCGGCATTCGAGCGATCGACCGCTTCCATGGCCGCCTTGTTGCCCATCCAGGCCACCTGCACCTTGTTAAAGCGCATGGCTTCGATCACGCCGGCATAGTCAGGGGCATAAAAGCTCTTGATGGTGAGCCCGGTCTTTTTCTCCATGTCTTTGAAGAAGGGCTCCCAGCGTTCGCGCTGCACGCTGGCCGAATCGGTCGCGATGATGCCGAAATTGATTTCCTGGGCCTGGGCGGCCACGGCAGCCAGGCCCATGGCGCCACCGGCGACGAGGGTCCGAAGGGTCTTGAGCATGGTGAAGTCCTTGGGTGAGGTGAGCGACTGTGAACAGGAGGCTGGCCGCTCAGGCCGCCTCAATGAGGGGTTCGGGGAGGTGTGCGGTCACGGGTTCCGCGATGGATTCGGTGATGAGTTCTTCAGCCGAGGTTCCATAGAGTTCGCTCAGAAAGGCTGGCGTCAGCGCAGTGGTGGGGCCATCAAAGACGAGACGCCCTTCACGTAAGGCGATTACGCGCTCGCAATACCGCTTGGCCAGCGCCACGTGATGCAGGCTGATCACCAGAGTCAGGCCATGTTCGCGGTTGAGTTGCATGAGCAACTCCATCACCTTGCGTGTCGATTCCGGATCCAGCGAAGCCACGGGTTCATCTGCGAGCAACAGCCGGGCACCCTGCAGCAGCGTGCGCGCGATCGCGGCCCGCTGCTGCTGGCCTCCTGAGAGCGTGCTGGCGCGCTGGAAGGCCTGTTCGGCGAGCCCGATGTGACTGAGTACATCAAGGGCACGCGCTTGCTCCTCATGGCTGAACCGTCCGGTGAGCGAGCGCCAGAGGGGCAGCTCGGCGGCGAGGCCAGTGAGGACATTGGTGATGACCGGAAGGCGGCCGACCAGATTGAACTGCTGGAAGATGATGCCAATTCGGCGGCGCTGCTCGCGGATGTCGGCGGCCAGGAGTCCGCCCCGCTGCAATGTCTTGCCATGCGCGTCGATGCGCGAGGGGCCGGCATCCAGAGTCTCAAGGCCGCAAATGCAGCGCAGCAGCGTGGACTTGCCTGAACCCGAGGCGCCAAGAAGCGCGACTCGTTCACCCTGACGGACACTGAAAGACACGCTGTCCAGAGCCCGTCGGGTACCGAAGGTCTTGCTGGCCTGGTCAATCAGAAGGGCATGGGAATCAGACATGAGCACCGAGGACGGTCTTCAGCGCACCGTGCGCCGAACCGCTAGATGCTCGCCTCAGGCGATGACTGATTCATGACGATGCGATGACGGATTCATGACCGAGTCATGACTCAACGATGACAGTGCCCTCAGTCAGCGCGGGAGGGCTTGCGTACCTCAGGCAGGGTGACAAACAAGCCCAGCCCGCACACTGCGCCGAAGGCGGAGAGGGCAAAGCCGCCCAGATAGCCACCGGTGAGGTCAAACAGCAGGCCGCTGCCCCAGGCGCCCAAGGCGCCTCCGGTGCCCATGCCCACCAGCACCCCACCATAGATGCCCGACTGGGTGCCGCCTGCGAACTTGCGGGCTGAGAGCACCGCCACCAGTGGCCCGCGCGAACCCTGCATGGTGCCAAAGAGCGCGATGAACCCGGCCAGCGGCCAGAACACCTGCTGCGCACTGAGGCAGGCCAGCGCGGCCACGCCGGCAATCGTGCTGCCATAGGACAGCACCGCAACCCGCATCTCTCCGATTCGCTCGGCCAGAAACCCTGCCCCGATCATGCCTGCGATCGAGACCATGCCCATGGCGCCATACACGGTCGCGGCCTGCAGCGCAGGCAAACCCGAGGCCACCAGGTAGGCGACCAGTTGCACATTGAGGGCATAGGTGCTGAGCGAGGTAAAAAACATGATGCCGAACAGGCCCCAGAAGGTGTGCGTGCGCAGGGCAAGCGCAATCGTCCAGGGACTGCGTTGGGCCACACGCTCGCGGCGGGCCTGCATGACCGCAGCCGACCCCGCAGAAAAACGCGTCCAGGGCAGCAAGGCGATCAGAATGAGCGCACCCGCCAGCGCCCAGCCCAGCCATTGATAGGCGCCTCTCCAGCCGAGTGAGGCGATCAGCACCTGGGCGAGTGGTGCAAAGAGCAGAATGCCCACCCCCAGCGAGGCGCTGATCGTGCCCATGGCGGTGGGCAGGCGCGCGTCGAACCAGCGGCTTGCGAGCGAGGCGGCTGGCACCATGCCCAGCAGGGAGGCGCCCACGGCCCCCCCAATGCCCAGAAAGACGTAAAGCTGCCAGAGCGCCGTCGCCGAGCCCGCCCACCAGGCTGACCCCGCGAAGACCGCGAGTCCGATCTGGTAGCACCAGCGCGCGCCCAGACGATCGATGACGCGCCCGGCCATGGGGGCACTTAGACCAATGGCCAGCATGTAGGTGGCATAGATGCCCGTCAGCGCGGCGCGGTCGACCTCGAAGGTCTGGGACATCGGAACGAGAAAAATCGCAAAGCTTTCGCCCACACCTCGCGAGATCAGACCGAGCAGGGTGATGGCGGCCAGGACGACCAGTGCCTGGCGCCGTTGGACGGCATCGGCCGGTGATGTTGAAATCGCAGGGTTCAATCGATGTCGTCCCGTTCTCCTCAGCGCAAGGATACGCCCCATGCAATCCCTTCTTCCCCTGGCCCGCGAGGTCGCATCGCTTCTGGTGGCCCGCAAGGAAACCATCGCAGTGGCCGAATCGTCTGCTGGTGGTCTGATCGCGGCCTCTTTGCTGGCCGTGCCTGGCGCCTCGGCCTATTTCCTGGGCGGGGCGGTGGTGTACACCGCGCGTGCGCGCCGCTTGCTGATGGGCATCACCAACGAGGAAATGACCGGGCTGCGCTCTTCATCCGAACCGTATGCACGCCTGCTGGCGCTGCGCTCCATGGAACGCTTCGGCAGTACCTGGGGCCTGGCCGAGACCGGTGCGAGTGGTCCGAGTGGCAATAGCTACGGGGACGCGCCGGGGCATAGCTGCATCGCGCTTGCTGGCCCCCTGATGGGGACCGCGACGACCTGCATGTCGCTCACGATCGAATCGGGTCTGAGCGATCGCGAGCAGAACATGCGCCGGTTTGCGCGCGAGGCGCTTGAAACCCTGCACTCCAGCCTGCTTCAGGCCCAGGCCTCAACCACCTGATTTCTTCCGGCCGCCTTGGCCTGGTAGAGCGCCTGATCGGCGCGCTCCAGGATGGCCTGTGCTGCGCGGTCCTGGGAACTGGCAAAGGCGCAGCCAATACTGGCGGTGATGCGTCCGGCTCCAGCGAAGTGATGCTGTTCGATGGCCGCCCGGATCCGCTCGGCCACGGCATACACGCCCGACAGATCACCCACGTCGGGCAGAAGCACAAGGAATTCCTCCCCACCGATGCGGGCCAGTTTGTCGTCGCCGCGCAGCAGCCCCTCGGTGATCCTGCACAGGTCGATCAGCACCGCATCCCCGGTGTGGTGTCCAAACTGGTCGTTGACCTTTTTGAAGTGATCCGCGTCGATCAGGATCACGCCATATCCTGTCCCGAGGTTTGTTCTGCGATCGAACATCAGCTCCATCAGCTGATCTGCGGAGCGTCGATTGAAGACGCCGGTGAGTGCATCCCGCTGCGCCATCGCGCTGATGGATTTCATCGCATCAATCATCTGGGCGAGTTCCTGGCATCCTGGCCGATGGGGATAGGACGGGGTATCGAGTCCGGTCTTGAGCGTCTGCGTGGCCAGAGCCACCGCCTCAATCGGGCGGCTGAACCGTCGTGACAGGTGCCAGGCGACAAGCGTGATCGCGATCGTGGACAGAAACCCGATGAGCTTGAATTTGTCGCGCAGTCTGGTGACCGGAGCGAGGGCAAGGGCCTCAGGGTGTCGAATGACGATGCGCCATCCGAGGTCCTGGAGGGTTTTCGCGATGACCGGTGTACTGGCTGTCACGTATCTGGCGCCATCCGGCCACTGGATCGACGCTCCCGGCTCCTCGGTGCCCATTGATTTGGGCAGCAGGATGTTGCCAGCGGCTTCGAAGGGATGAAGGATGTTGCCGTAACGGTCGATCAGGAAGGATTCGGCGCCTTTTTCCGCGCCTGCGCCATCCATGGTGCTTGCGACCACATCGGTGACCCACTGCCAGTGGGCGTGTGCCACCAGAACGCCCCGGAGTTGGTTCCGATCATCAATAATCGGTGCGGAAAAATCAACAAGGCGCAGCGGTTCTCCCGATGGTGTCCGGTGTGGAAGCCTCTTGGCTAGCAGAACGGCCTCGTGCACGTCTCCGGAATACACGCCACGCAGGCCTTCGACGAACCAGGGTCGGTGACTCACCTCGGCGCCCACGAGCATGCCGCCCGTGCCCGCGATGATTCTTCCGTGTTGATCGGCGATGCCGACCCAGGCCAGCTCCTTGCGAGCGGATTTCAGCCGCTCAAGCGACGCAAGAACGTCGTTGCCAGAAAGATCTCCACGGACGAAGGCGCTTGATCTGCGAAGAAGATCAATTTCGGTTTCGCGCTCTTCAAGATTTCGAGACAGCAGCGCGGCGGCCATGCGAGCGTCCGATTTCAACCGTTCGGCTTGAAAGGTCATCGCGTTCTCGGTGGCGATGCCGCCCACGTAACCGCAGAGGCAGCCAAGGACCACCAGGAAGCTCAGACCGATGGCCAGACTCATGCGCAGGTGCATCGTGCCCAATGCGGGCCAGAATCCGAATAGTCCGACTCGCATCGCATGGACTCCCGTGGCAAGGTGCTGATACCAGCCGGTACGCAGGCCCTCTGCAGTCGGAATGACAGGATTTGCGTGTGCGGCGATGAACGGGATAGTCATGTGCTTGTACTCCACCGACACGGGGTGCCGAAAGGGCATCGAAGTAACTGTGTCGGAATTGTGAATTATAGCCACGGTTACGCTGATTGTTACGTGAATGTGACGTACCAGCGTAGGAGGTCGCCTCGAAAGGCTGAGCGGTTTCAGCC
>JBEELY010000377.1:0-11998 GCA_041167925.1 Pseudomonadota bacterium
GCAGCGGCTAGAGCCTTGGATTTTTCAAGTTTGGATTTGGGGTCGTCCATGAGGGGCCTGCGAAAGTGGGGGTTACCGGGCGATGGGGCTGAGTCGATGGGGCATTGTGGCAGGAAAGTACTGGATACACAACCAGTCTTTCGACCTAGGTCTCAAGTCTGTCCTCAGGCAAACGGGGGACTCGCCGCGAGGCTACGCTGTAGCAGGCTCATGGCGTGATCCAGGGCAAACGCGGCCGCCTGACGCCGAACCGCGGCGCGATCACCGTCAAAAATTTGCGTCAAGGTCACAACAAGTCCCTGTGACACCGCCCCGGTCATAGCGCTTTCGGAGTTCAAGACGCCCATCTGGACAGCCCAACCGAAACAGACCGTGCCAACAGGCTTGCCCGGCACCGCACCGCCCGGGCCCGCAATGCCGGTGACCGACAGCGCCAGCCGGGGCCGCCCAAGGGGCAGCATGCGCAGAGCGCCCTCAGCCATCTCTCGCGCCACCAGTTCGCTCACCGCCCCCTGTCGCTCAAGCGAGGTCTCATTGACACCGAGAAGCGCCTGCTTGGCAGCATTGGAGTACGTCACCAGACCCCGGTCGAACCAGGCGGACGATCCGGCGGTTTCGGTGAGGGCACGGGCAATCAGCCCTCCGGTGCACGACTCGGCCGTGACCACCAGGCCACCGAGGGCTTCAAGGGTGCGTCCGAGTTGCGTGGCCAAGGCCACGACCCGGGCCTCGTCAATCTGGAGTGAAGACTCATTCATGTCAGGACCCAAGCGCTTGTGCGCAGACAACCGCAGACCATGGCGGCAAAAAGCGAGCCGGTTCAGGGAAACAGGCGTGCCCAAACGGCAATGACCAGCAGGGTATAGCCAGCCGCAAGAAGATCGTCGAGCATGACGCCAAAACCGCCCTTGATGGCCCGCTCGAGCGTGCGGATCGGCACGGGCTTGACGATATCGAAGAAGCGAAACAGCAGAAATGCACTCCATTGGGACGCGGCCGAGTCGGGCACGATCCAGAGCACCAGCCAGAAGGCAACAACTTCATCCCAGACCATCGCACCATGGTCAGACACCCCGAGATCACGGCCCGTGCGCTCGCATGCCCACACGCCCAAGACAAAAGCCAGAGGCAGAACGAGTGCCCAGCCCGCCGCGCCGATCACGGGATTGAGCAGTAGAAAAGTGACCCATGCCCAGAGCGTTCCGACTGTTCCAGGCGACACCGGCGACAAGCCACTGCCTGCGCCCAGTGCAATCCAGCGCGACAGCCTGGGTTTCATGAAGGCCAGAGTGGGGAGCACGGCTGCCCGGGCATAGCCGGGTCGGGATGCCTGGCCTTCGTGTGCTTTATTCGTGCCTGGAAGCATGATCGGAAAAGTGGTCGTGTGCCTGAAGCGTCATGGAAACCGCCCTGCCATGGGCATCGATCAATCTGAGTCTGTCCGCTTCATGGTCGTGGGCCCCCTGCCTGACCGGCTCGATCTGCCCGATCCGCGTGAGGGGTAGTGCGAGGCGGGCAGCCAGCGCCTGCAGCTCCGAACGTCGGCTCACAGGCGCACTGAAGAGCAGCTCATAGTCGTCGCCCCCGGCCAGGGCGAGCCGCCACTGTTGCTCCAGAGGCAAGCTGCCGAGGACCGGATGCAGGGGCAATTGATCGAGCGCGATTTGGGCTGTCAGCCCATGACCGCAGGCTTGGGATGAACGCGCCAGGACATGGCCGAGATCACCGCACAAACCATCGGACAGATCGATCGCCGCGCTGGCCAGTCCTGCAAGTGCCTTGCCCAGCGTGACTCTGGGCAGTGGACGATGCAGGCGCTCTTGTGCGGCTTCAAAAAGAGCCGACGTCAGGCCCTGTGGCCGAGCCCATCCCCCGCTTGCCTGCCGATGCGCAACCGCCCAGGCCGCACCTCCCAGGTCGCCACTGACCCAAAGCTCGTCGCCCGCTCGGGCTCCATCGCGTCGCAACGCACGCACAGGATCGACCTCACCCATCACGGTGATGCACAGACTGAGTGGCCCCCGGGTGGTATCACCTCCGACCAGTTCACATGCATGGGCATCGGCCAGGTCAAAAAGCCCGCGGGCAAAGCGGGAGAGCCAGTCGTCTGTGGCCTGTGGCAAAGCCAGGGCCAGGGTGAAGGCGACCGGGTGCGCCCCCATGGCGGCCAGGTCGGACAGGTTGACCGCAAGGGCCTTGTGACCAAGCGATTCGGGATCGACCTCAGGAAAAAAGTGCCTGCCCTCAAGGAGCATGTCGGTCGACACAGCCAACGCCCCCCGCGCCGGAGCCAGCAGGGCACAGTCGTCGCCCACCCCGAGCAATGCGCGGCCGCGCCGGTGAGGGCGCGTGAAGTGCCGCGCAATCAGGTCGAATTCGCCTGGCACGGCCTCAGCGCGGAACAACCTCGGCCGGACGCAGCCTGACCGCCACCTTGTCAAGAACGCCGTTGACAAAGCGAAAGCCGTCGGTTCCGCCAAAGGTCTTGGTCAACTCGACCGCCTCGTTGATCACGACACGGTAAGGGATTTCGGGATGATGGAGCAGCTCGAAACTTCCGACGAGCAGCGCTGCATGCTCCACAGGCGAAAGCTCGGGCACGGGGCGGTCGAGCAGCTCCGAAAAATGCCC
Organism: Pseudomonadota bacterium; assembly: GCA_041167925.1. Classification (GTDB taxonomy): domain Bacteria; phylum Pseudomonadota; class Gammaproteobacteria; order Burkholderiales; family Burkholderiaceae_E; genus UBA4615. Next base: position 2,632 of record JBEELY010000377.1, read on the forward strand.
GCGCAAGGTGGGCGCATCGCGAATCACACCATGCAGCAAGGCCACGAAATGCTCTCGATCGATCCGCTCGATCTGTGGCGCAGTGCTGGTCAGGTGCGCCTCAATCACGCCGGCGTCATCCTGGGAGACCAGCCACTGATACAGGCCCTGCATGGCCAACTCGCGCGAACGACGACGCGCGCTCTTCGGCGGGGTCCGCGTCTCGGGCGCACCCGGGCGCGCCTCACGCAAGGCGGGGCGGGGTCCGGTCGTCACGCGCGCTCGTCTTCTTCATCGTCATCTTCGCCCAGCGAGGCAAGCGATGCCGACAGATTGGCCATTTCGACAGCAACGCGTGCCGCATCGGCCCCTTTCTCGCCTGTGCGCGCATGCGCCTGCTCATCGGTATCGACGGTCAGGATGGCGTTGGCAATGGGAACACCATAGTCGAGAGAGACCTGCATGATGCCGGCAGCACTTTGATCGGAGACCACCTCGAAGTGGTAGGTCTCGCCCCTGACCACGGCACCCAGTGCGATCAGAGCATCAAACTCGGCGGTATGGGCCAGCTGACGCAGGGCGAGCGGAATCTCGAGGGCTCCGGGAACCGAGCACACCAGCACATCTTCGGGCGCGACCCCCAGACGCTCGAGCGCGTTGAGGCAGGCCTCGCGCAGCGCGTTGCAGATGTCCTCGTTGAAGCGGGACTGAACCACGCCGATGCGCAGACCTTCGCCATTGCTGCCGGCGTTGAAGATTTCGATGTCCAAGATGGGCGTCCTATGTGGGCGATGAAATTGGGGAAGAGGTTTCGTAGCCGGTGACCTGCAGGTCATAGCCCGCCATGCTGGGAATCCGGCGGGGATGCGACAACAGGCGCATGCGCCCTACGCCCAGCTCACGCAGGATCTGGGCACCCACGCCGTAGGTCCGCAAGTCCATCCGGGCCTTGCGCGCCGGGGCAGCCAACTGTCCGGCCAAGGCCTGGAATTGCGTCTCGAGAGCCTCGGTCGTGCCTGCGCAATTGAGCATGACCAGCACCCCGCGACCGAAGCCGGCAATGGCCTGCAGCGCCTGATGGACCGACCAGGCATGGCGCCCCCGGTCGATCTCGAGCAGATCGAGCACCGATAGCGGCTCATGTACTCGCACCAGGACCTCGTCCGACGGACCAAATTGTCCGTAGACCATGGCGATATGCGGAGATCCGCTGGGCTTGTCTCGAAACAGGCTCATGCGAAACGGACCGAAGGCCGTATTGACGACGCGCTCGCCCAGCCGCTCGATCAGGCTTTCGTTGGCGCTGCGGTAATGGATCAGGTCGGCGATGGTGCCGATCTTCAAGCCATGTTCGCGGCCGAAACCCACCAGATCGGGCAGGCGCGCCATGGTGCCGTCATCCTTGAGGATCTCGCAGATGACCGAGGCCGGGGTGAGGCCCGCCAACTGGGCGAGATCACACCCTGCTTCGGTATGTCCTGCGCGCATCAGCACACCCCCTGGTCGGGCGGTCAGGGGGAAGATGTGGCCGGGCTGCACCAGATCTTCGGGGCGGGCATTGCGTGCCACGGCCACCTGAATGGTCCGGGCGCGATCCGCGGCCGAAATGCCCGTGGTGACCCCTTCTGCAGCCTCAATGGAGACCGTGAAATTGGTGCCATGGGCTGTGCCATTGACCTGGACCATGGGCGACAGATTGAGCTGCCGGGTTCGCTGCTCAGTGAGCGTGAGGCAGATCAGGCCGCGCCCGTAGCGGGCCATGAAATTGATGGCCTCGGGCGTGACGAAGTCGGCCGCCATGACCAGATCACCTTCATTTTCCCGGTCCTCCTCGTCGACCAGGATGACCATGCGGCCAGCCCGGAGTTCCTCGATGATGACCGAGGTGGGCGCGATGGCGTCAGCGGGCACCGCGCCGGCCTGCAAGGGCTCCGACGTGGCAGTAACGGCAGCGGCAGTGTCATTGGACATGGCAGGCAAACCCCGTGAATCGAGCCTCTCAGTGTACCGGAGCACGGCATGTGAACCTCGATAGGGTCGCGTTCGTCGTCCTTCGGGTGCCGCTCATGCTCAAGACACAATTCGTCAACAAATTGCAGAGGCGGACTGCCTAGACTGCGCTCCCGTCCTGAGGTTTGCACACCTCGTGAGGCCTGCACACCATGAGCACCTCCCTGTCTGCAACGCCCCTGCCAGCCTCGCTGGCACCAAAATCATCGTCACCCGCCGCGCCGGCAGCCGACGCCCCTCCTTCTCATCAGCAGGGAAAGCTCGCGCTGCGACTGACCCTGGTCAGCATCGCCGGACTCCTGCTGGTACACGGCGTGCTTGGCGGCCTGGTCTTTCTTTTGAGCGGATCGCATCTCACCCCCATGCTCACCGCGCTCGGTGCAAGCGCCGTGGGGAGCCTGATTGTCGTCACCGGCGCCATCCATTTCGAGGGGCGCCACCTGGGTCGGCGCATTTCGCGCATCATCAGCGTGCTCGATGCAGCCCACGCGGGTGACTACAGCAAGCGGATCGCCGTGCGCACCCATGACGATCTGGGCGCGCTGGCCGGGCAGGTCAACGACCTGTTGAGCAACTCGGCAGGCAGGGAGATGCGCATCCTGGAGTCGGCTCTGTCAGACCCGCTCACCGGACTGCCCAACCGTACGCTGCTGACCGAGCGACTGAAGCACATGCTCGCCTTGTCACGACGTCGGCCGGCACCCTTTGCAATTGCAGTCCTCGATCTGGATCGCTTCAAGTTTGTCAACGACACCTTGGGTCATGCCGCGGGCGATGCCGTGCTCAAGGAGGTCGCACACCGCTTGCGCAAAACGGTACGCGAAGGCGATACCGTGGCCCGTCTGGGCGGAGATGAGTTCGTCCTGATGTTGCCCGGAGGCGAAGCCGCAGTACGCGAGGTGGCCTCCAGGATCATCGCAGTGATGCAGGAGCCCTTGAACTTCCGGGATCAGCGGATCGACATCGGTCTGTCGATCGGACTGGCCATGCACCCGCAGCATGGGGCTGACGATCTGACTCTGCTGCGCCATGCCGACAGTGCCATGTATCGCGCCAAGCGCAAGCGTTCGGGCATGGAAGTGTTCAGTGGAGAGCTCAACGAAGTCCGTCGCAGCTATCTGTCGATGCTCGGTGAGCTGCGTCGTGCCCTCGAGGGAGAGCAACTCTTCCTGCAGTATCAGCCCAAGCTCGATGTCAGCAGCGGCATGATCGTAGGCCTGGAAGGGCTGGTCCGCTGGCGCCACCCCACCCGCGGCAATGTGCCTCCGTCTGAGTTCGTGCCCTTTGCCGAGCAAAGCGGCTTCGTGCGCGAAATCACGCAATGGGTGATCGCCCAGGGTGCCCGTTTTTCGCACAAGCTTGCGACCGAGGGGCTCGACATCTGTGTGGCCGTCAATGTCTCGGCTCAGGACATCGAGGCGCCTGCCTTTGCGCAGGCCATCACCGACATCGTGCGTCGGGAACAACCCGCCCCCGGGCGCCTGTGCCTGGAGATCACGGAGAGCGGTTTGGTCAGCGAAACCGCCAATGCCGTCGCCAATCTGCGTGCCCTGGCTGCCCTCGGTGTGAGGCTGGCCGTCGATGACTTTGGTACCGGTTATGCCACACTCAAGCAGTTGCAAAGCCTGCCGGTCCATGAACTCAAGGTGGATCGCTCTTTCGTGAGTGGCATGAACGAGAACCGCGGCAACCAGACCATCGTGCGATCAACGATCGATCTTGGCAAACAGCTCGGATTACGCGTGGTCGCCGAGGGGGTCGAGACCGTCGAAGAACTGCGTGGTCTGGCCACGATGGGTTGCGACGAGGTGCAGGGCTATTACGTTGCCAAACCGATGGACCCCGAAGAGATCATCGAATGGGTTCGCATGCGCAACGCCCTGCAGGGCGCCAGGCACAAGCGTTACAGCGTGCTGCCCGGGGCCTGAGCCTGCTCATCTCGGCCAAGTAGACGCTCGCAGTAGCGGGCAATCAGGTCGATTTCGAGGTTGACCCTGGCGCCAGGATGCAGGTGCCTCAGGGTGGTAGCCTGCAGGGTGTGGGGAATCAGGTTGATGCTGATGTCGCATCCGCCCTGAGGCAGATCGTGAACCCGGTTGACGGTCAGGCTGGTGCCATTGACCGTGATGGATCCCTTGAAGGCCAGATAGCGGGCAATGGACGCAGGCACACGGATGTCCAGTCGCCACGATTCGCCCACGGCCTCAAAGACCACCACCTCGCCCAGGCCATCGACATGGCCACTGACCAGGTGTCCGCCCAGGCGATCTGACAGGCGCAAGGCCTTTTCGAGATTGACCTCGCCGGGGGCATCAAGTCCTACCGTGCAGGCCAGACTCTCGCGCGACACGTCGACACAGAAACGCCCGTCTTCAAGAGCTACCGCGGTCATGCAGGCCCCCTGAATCGCGATGGAGTCGCCCAGGGCGACATCGGTCAAATCGAGGTCTCCCGCATGAACGGTCAGGCGCACACCCGCGTCTGCACCCAGAGAGTCCACTGTCTCGATGCGACCCACCGCCGCCACGATGCCCGTAAACATGTCTCGTCCTTGTTTTCAGAAAGTTCTTCAGGAAAGCGCTTGAGCAGGTCTGTCTATCCGGGCCAACAGCCTGAGGTCAGGCCCCACCCGGGTCATCTCGTGCCAGCGCATCTGCAGCCTGTGTTCGAGGGAGTCGACCGCCGGCAGATCGAAAGGCGGCAGCCCGCGCCCAAGCGCACAAGGGGCAAGGTAGAGCAAAAGCTCATCAATCAGGCCAGCGCCCAGCAAGGATCCGTTGAGCTTATAGCCCGCCTCGACATGGACCTCGTTCAGACCGCGCTCGCCCAGCGTGCGCACCAGGGCATTCAGATCGACCTTGCCCTGCGCGTTAGGCAAAAAGAGCAACTCGCAGCCCCGTTCCCTGAGTTCGCGCTCGCGCGCTTCGTCACGCACCGCAAAGGCGACCCAGACTGGCGCTGCGCCAAACAGCCGGGCGCGGGGATCCGCTTGCAGCCTGGAATCGACCAGCACCTTCAGGGGCTGCCGCGAAGTCTGCACATGACGTACATCCATGCGCGGATTGTCATCTCGCACCGTACCGATCCCGGTGAGCACTGCACAGGCACGCGCTCTCCAGGCATGGCCATCGGCACGGGCCGCCTCGCTGGTGATCCACTGGCTCGTACCATCGGGCAATGCGGTCAGACCGTCTAGAGATGCAGCGACCTTCAGCCGCATCCAGGGCGTACCTCGCTCCATGCGCGAGACGAATCCGATGTTGAGTTCCCGCGCTTCGGTGGCGAGCAAGCCGCAGCGCACTTCAATGCCTGCATCACGCAGACGCTGCAGTCCGCGGCCACTGACCTGCGGGTTAGGGTCCTGCATGGCCACAATGACCCGGGCCACGCCCGCGGCCACCAGCGCATCAGCGCAGGGAGGCGTGCGACCAAAATGACTGCAGGGCTCGAGCGTGACATAGGCCGTTGCGCCACGCGTATCGCCCGCACCGGCCAGCGCCCGCACCTCGGCATGCGGTTCGCCCGCGCGCGCATGCCAGCCCTCGCCAAGCACGCGGCCATCTGCAGCGACAATGACGCATCCGACCCGCGGGTTAGGGGTGGTGGTGAACAGCCCCTGACGCGCAAGCTCGATTGCGCGCTGCATATGGGCCTGATCGCGCGCGTCAAACATCCTGACCGCGCCGCTTGCGAGGCTGCACTTCCTCGATGGCATCGGTGAACTCGGCGACATCTTCGAATTGCCGATAGACCGAGGCAAAGCGCACATAGCCGATCTTGTCGATCTTCTTGAGCTCGCGCATCACCAGCCCACCGATACGCTCACTCTGGACCTCGCGCTCACCGAGCGACAGCAGCTTTTCCTCGATGCGTCCGATCGCTGCATCGACCGCCTCGGAGCTCACCGGTCGTTTACGCAATGCCAACGCGAGCGATGCCCTCAGCTTGCGCCGATCGTACTCGGCACGCATGCCGTTCTTCTTGACCACGGCGGGCAGAGCAAGCTCGACCCGCTCGTAGGTGGTGAACCGCTTGTCGCACTGTGCACACCGGCGTCTGCGCCGCAAGGCCGACCCATCGTCGGCCTCACGGGTCTCGATGACCTGAGTCTCGCCGTGGTCACAGAACGGACACCGCATCAGCGATAGACCGGGAAGGCGCGGGTCAGTTCGGCCACACGTTCACGCACCCGGGCCAGATTCGCCTCATCGGAGGGCGCATCAAGCACATCGGCAATCAGGTGACCCACCTTTGCGGCCTCAGCCTCGCCAAAGCCCCGGGTGGTCATGGCCGGGGTGCCCAGACGGATACCCGAGGTGACCAAGGGCTTTTCGGGGTCATTGGGAATCGAATTCTTGTTGACCGTGATGTGCGCGGCGCCCAAGACCTGCTCGGCCAGCTTGCCGGTGATGCCCTTGGCGCGCAAGTCGACCAGCATCACATGGCTCTGCGTGCCGCCTGAAACAATGCGCAGCCCTCGCGCAATCAGGGTCTGCGCCAGCACCTTGGCATTGGCGATGATGCGGGCCTGGTACTCCCGGAAGTCGGGCTGCATGGCTTCATGGAAGGCCACTGCCTTGGCGGCGATCACATGCATGAGCGGGCCTCCCTGCAAGCCCGGGAACACGGCGGAGTTGATGGCCTTCTCGTGCTCGGCCTTCATCAGGATGATGCCGCCTCGTGGGCCGCGCAGGCTCTTGTGGGTGGTGGAAGTGACCACGTCGGCATGCGGCACCGGGTTGGGATAGACCCCCGCAGCAATCAGGCCGGAGTAGTGCGCCATATCCACCATAAAAATGGCACCCACCTCTTTGGCCACCTTGGCGAAACGCGCGAAGTCGATGTGTAAGGAATAGGCCGACGCGCCGGCAATGATCAGTTTCGGACGCGCCTCGCGGGCCCGAGCCTCCATGGCCTCGTAATCAATGGCTTCCTGGGCATCCAGACCATAAGACACCACGTTGAACCACTTGCCCGACAGATTGAGGGGCATGCCGTGGGTCAGGTGGCCGCCCTCGGCCAGGCTCATGCCCATGATGGTGTCGCCGGGCTTGAGAAAGGCCAAAAAAACAGCCTGATTGGCCTGCGCGCCCGAATGGGGCTGCACGTTGGCGGCCTCGGCGCCGTAGAGCTTTTTCAGTCGCTCGATGGCCAGGGACTCGGCGACATCGACATGCTCGCAGCCCCCGTAGTAGCGCCTGCCGGGATAGCCCTCAGCATATTTATTGGTGAGCTGGCTGCCTTGGGCCTCCATGACCGCCGGGCTGGCGTAGTTTTCGGAGGCGATGAGCTCGATATGTTCTTCCTGGCGGTGGTTTTCGGCCTGGATGGCCTGCCAGAGTTCCGGGTCTACCTGAGCAATGCCCTGGTTGCGATCAAACATGAGTGGATCCTCGTTGCAGTTGCGCAATCCGGCACAAATTGCCGGCACACTGCCCAGGCGAACGGCGGACGGCCCAAGGCCGCCAAGCTCCGCGTTCCACGGTGTTGATTCACCCTCACTCGCCAGTCACGCGGACTTGTCAATTGTAGTGGAAGCCGCCGGGGGATCGGAGCGAAGCCAGAAGGTCACAGGGCCATCATTGACGAGTTCGACCTGCATATCGGCGCCGAACACGCCTGCACCAACCTCAGGATGGCGCTCGTGCGCCCGGGCCAGCATCCCTTCGAACAGGCCGCGTGCGAGTTCGGGCGCGGCCGCCGGGGTAAAACTCGGCCGCAACCCGCTACGGGTATCGGCCGCGAGGGTGAACTGCGGCACCAGCAACAACCCGCCCGCCACCTGGACCAGGGAGCGGTTCATGCGGCCCCGCTCGTCGGCAAACACCCGATAGGCCAACAGTCGCTCAAGCAGGGCATCTGCCTGGGCGGGCGTGTCCCCGCGCTCGGCGCAAACCAGCACCATCAGGCCAGGCCCGATCTGGCCAGTCACCGCACCGTCCACAGTCACTTTCGCCCGGGACACCCGCTGAAGCAGTCCGATCATGTCGCGATACCGATCAATTCCTGGGGATAAGCGTCAGCCGGCCACGACCGTCACCCGGGCGGCACGTCGCTTGCCCACCTGGATCAGGTACGTACCCGCCTGCAGCTTCAGGCCTTTGTCTTCTACCTTTTCACCGTCGATACGCACACCTCCCTGCTCCACATTGCGCAGGGCGTCGCTCGTGGAAGCCGCCAGGCCCGCCTGCTTGAGCAGCGAACCGATGGCGAGCGGGGCCCCCGCCACAGTCACCTCCGGAAGATCCTCGGGCAGGACTCCGCGCGAAAAACGGGCCTCGAATCCTTCTCGAGCAGTCTGCGCAGCCGGTGCGCCATGAAACCGGGTCACCATTTCGCCCGCCAGCTGCACCTTGGCATCACGCGGGTTCATGCCTTCGGCGCAGGCCTTGCGCAAGGCAGCGATATCTTCGATTGAAGACGATGAGAGAAGTTCGTAGTACTTCCACATCAAATCGTCTGAAATCGACATCAATTTACCGAACATATCCGCAGGCGCATCCGTGATGCCCACCGTATTACCCTTGGACTTCGACATCTTCTCGACGCCGTCCAGCCCTTCGAGCAGGGGCATGGTCAGGATGCACTGAGGCTCCTGGCCGTACTCCTTCTGCAGCTCGCGCCCAACCAGCAGATTGAACTTCTGGTCGGTGCCGCCCAGCTCGAGGTCGGATTCAAGCGCCACCGAGTCGTAGCCCTGCATCAGGGGATAGAGCAGCTCATGCACCGAGATCGGGATGCCCCCTTTGTAGCGCTTGGTAAAGTCGTCCCGCTCGAGCATTCTGGCCAGCGTGTAGCGCGAGGCCAGCTGGATCATGCCGCGCGCACCAAGCGGGTCTGACCATTCGGAGTTGTAGCGGATCTCGGTCCGGTTGCGGTCAAGCACCAGGCTAGCCTGCTCGAAGTAGGTTCTGGCATTGGCCTCGATCTGCTCGCGGGTGAGCGGCGGGCGGGTCACGTTACGCCCTGAGGGGTCACCGATCATGGCCGTAAAGTCACCAATCAGAAAGATCACGGTATGCCCGAGATCCTGAAGCTGGCGCATCTTGTTGAGCACCACGGTATGTCCCAGGTGCAGATCAGGCGCCGTGGGGTCCAGGCCCAGCTTGATCCGCAAGGGCTTGCCCGTCGCCTCCGACCGCATCAGCTTGCGCACAAAGTCGTCCTGCACAAGCAGCTCATCACAACCCCGCAAGGCAATCTCGAGCGCCCTGCGTACCGCAGGGCTGGGCAAGGGCTTGGCGTCCTGACGAGGCGCAGGTGTGTCCTGCTGTGTTTCTTCGGGCAAGGGCTTGGGTCCGTTCATCGGGAGTCCGGCTTTCTTGGCTGGCCGCAGCCTATTGCCAGCCGGGCTGTTCTGGTAAACTCGACCCCGATC
>JBEELY010000015.1:0-6070 GCA_041167925.1 Pseudomonadota bacterium
CACCTGTCGCAGGTTTGCAGCCGAAGGCGCCAAGGTGGCGGTTCTCGATATGAACCTCTCGGCAGCACAGAAAGTCGCAGCAGAAATTCAGACGTCCGGTGGCGAGGCTGCGGCCTTTGAATGCGACATCACCCAACGCGCCACGGTCGACGCTACAGTCACAGCCGCCGAGGCCCAACTTGGTCCCATCGCGGTGCTGGTCAACAACGCAGGCTGGGATGTCTTCAAGCCCTTCACCAAAACCGTGCCCTCCGAATGGGACAAGCTGATTGCTATCAACCTGACCGGCCCCCTGCACATGCACCATGCAGTACTGCCCGGCATGGTGGCCCGCGGTGGCGGTCGCATCGTCAACATCGCCTCTGACGCAGCCCGCGGCGGCTCCTCGGGCGAGGCGGTCTACTCGGCCTGCAAGGGTGGACTGGTCGCGCTGTCCAAGACGCTGGCACGCGAACATGCCCGCCACAACATCACCATCAATGTGGTGTGCCCGGGCCCGACCGACACCGCACTTCTCGCAGGTGTGGCCGAGGGCGCAGCCAATCCGGAAAAGCTGATCGAGGCCTTCAAGCGAGCCATTCCTCTGGGCAGACTGGGGCAGCCCGACGACCTCGCCGGCGCCATCGTCTTCCTCGGCAGCGACGACGCCTCCTTCATCACCGGTCAGGTCATCAGTGTGTCCGGTGGTCTGACCATGCATGGCTGATTGATCAGCCCCCACCCATCACAGGAGAAAACAATGCAATTCGAAGACATCCTTTACGAAGTCCGCAACGGCGTGGCCTGGATCACCATCAACCGGCCGGACAAGATGAACGCGTTTCGTGGCACCACCTGCGATGAGCTCATCCAGGCCCTCAATAAGGCGGGCTATGACCGCGAGGTGGGATGCATCGTGCTGACAGGTGCCGGCGATCGGGCCTTTTGCACCGGGGGCGATCAATCCGCCCACAACGGCAATTACGACGGCCGCGGCACCATCGGCTTGCCGATGGAAGAGCTGCACACCGCGATTCGCGATGTACCCAAGCCCGTGATCGCACGGGTTCAGGGATTTGCAATCGGCGGCGGCAATGTGCTGTGCACCGTTTGCGATCTGACCATCTGCTCCGACAAGGCCATCTTCGGTCAGGTGGGCCCCAAGATGGGGTCGGTCGACCCTGGCTACGGCACCGCCTTCCTCGCCCGTGTCGTTGGCGAGAAAAAGGCCCGCGAGATCTGGTACCTCAACAAGCGCTATTCCGGCCAAGAGGCCGTGGCCATGGGCCTTGCCAACATCTGCGTGCCCCACGATCAGCTCGACGCCACCGTTCAGGAGTGGGCAGAGACGATCTGCGAACGCAGCCCGAGCGCCATCGCGATCGCCAAGCGCAGCTTCAATGCAGATACCGCACACCAGGCCGGAATCGCTGGCATGGGCATGTACGCCCTCAAGCTCTATTACGACACGGAAGAGTCCCGCGAGGGCGTCAATGCGCTGAAGGAAAAGCGCAAGCCCGACTTCCGAAAGTTCGCGAAGTAAGCTGGCAGGCGTCGGCCGCGCACCGGGGGTGGTGATCAGCCCCCGGGGCCGTCGGTCATGATGTAGCCCATCAGGTCGCCGACGTTGAGCTTCAGGTCGTGGATGATGTCCTTGACGGCGTCCCCGATCGAGATCACGCCAACCACCTTGCCCTGATCGAGCACGGGCAGGTGGCGAAATCCCTTCTTGACCATCAGGCCCATGCAGCCCTCCACCGTATCGTCGAGCTTGACGGTGATGGGGTTGCGGGTCATGACCTGGCTGACTGGCGTTTCCTTGGCATCGAGGCCAGGCAACAGGACCTTAATGGCACAGTCCCCCTGGGTCACGATACCGACCAGTTTTCCATCATCGATCACGAGCACCGAGCGCACACGGTTGTCTCGCATCTGTACAAGCGCCTTGTGGACCATGTCGCCCGAAGTCACGGAGACAAGGACACCACTTTTCTGGGCCAGCGTGTTTTTCACAGTGCTCATGGAGTCCTCCTTTGAGCGGGCCGCCTTAAAGAACCGAATCAGGCCCCTGCTTCGGGCCCCTTCAAATTCATCACGGCCAGGCAGTCACCCGGCGCTTGACCAACGCAGTCTGCCTTGGACCGCCCACCGCAGGGTCAATAGCCCAGTATTCATCTCGTGAAAGGCCTAGCATTGACCTCGTGAAAGTCACCCAAGTGCACCCCAGAGTGCCTTTCCGAGCAAACGGTCGGGCAACAAGGTGAACAGCCCTGTGATGATCAGGGCACCGAAATACATCGAGATCATGGTGTAACGGTGGTTCTTGATCCGATGCAGTCGGGCGCACAACACACCCCAAACGAGAGAGACCAGGGTAAAGACCGAAAGGCCATGGATCCATGAAAAGCCTTCGGGACGGCGGATCGCGAAGGACAAGCTCGCAACCGCGGCCATGCTGATGACCCAGACCCAACCTGCAGCTCGATGCGCTGAGGTTCCCTTGCGGGCGCGCAATAGGATCGCGCCCAGGACAATGGCTGCAGCCGCCAGCAAGGCATGAATACTGATCACGGGATTCCATTGATGCATGCGGTGCTCGCTTGACTGAACTGAGGTGATCGAATGCTATCGAAGACTTTGATTGATCAAGTGTCAATTCCGGAAAACGACTTGGGCAGCCTGTGCTAGCGTTTGCCGCATGCAACCAAGTCAAGCACCAACGCCCTGACGGGCACGCGTGCAGGAAGAGACACCATGCGCAAAGCCCTTCAATCTGTCCCTGGTTCTAGCCACTCGCCGGCGTGTGCATTGAACCCGCAACGGCGGCATCTGGTGCTCGGCGGCCTTGCGGCCTCAGTCGCAGGAGCCGCCACTGCGCAATCGGCTAACAACTTTCCATCGCAAACCCTTCGCATCGTCGTGCCTTCGGCGCCTGGCGGTACCACCGATGTCTACTCGCGCATTCTCGGCAAGGCCGTGGGCGAGATCCTCGGGCAGGCCGTTGTCATCGAAAACAAGCCCGGTGCCGGATCGGTCATCGGGACTGACGCAGTGGCCAAAGCCCGCCCCGACGGGCACACGCTGCTCATCGGGAGCCTGCCCTTGTCCACCAACCCGGGCCTCATGAGCAAGCTGCCTTACGATGCCCTGAAAGACTTGCGCCCGATCGTGCAGATCTCAGCCCAGGGCTTCATCGTGTCGGTCAGCGCCAAAGCGCCGTATCAGTCCTTTGCGGAACTGATCAAAGCGGCTCGCCAGCGCGATGTGCCCTATGCCACCCCGGGCATCGGCACGGTGGGGCATCTGTCGGCACAGATCCTGAATATTGAACACGGCACGCGCTTCATTCATGTGGCCTACCGCGGCAGTGCCCCCGCCATCCAGGACGTGACGGCAGGCCAGATTGATGTGCTGATCGATCCGGTTGCCACCAGCATTCCCGCCATCAATGCGGGGCATCTGCGACCGATCGCGGTCACCAATGCCACACGTTTTCCCATGTTGCCAGCGGTCCCGACGCTAAGAGAACTGGGTTTTGTTGCTGGCGAGGCGCAGGCCTATTCGGGCATACTGGTCCCGGGTGCCACTCCGGATGATGTGGTGGCGAAGCTCAATGCCGCCTTCAACCAGGCCATGGAACGACCGGAAGTGAAGCAGAGCTTTGAGCAGCTACGCGTGCGTCTGGTGGGCGGCTCACCGCAGATCTTCGGCAACCTGATCCGTGCCGAGACCGAACGCTGGGTGCCGCTCATCAAAAAACTGGGCATCAAGGCGGATTGATGAAGTTCATCGACATACCCACCAACGGCATCCGCCTTCGCGCCGCCATTGCAGGCACTGGCCCTCTGGTGCTCATGGTGCATGGCTTCCCTGAGAGCTGGTACAGCTGGCGGCATCAGATCGAACCAATCGCGCAGGCGGGCTTCACAGCGTGTGCGATTGATGTGCGTGGCTATGGCGGGTCAGACAAACCGCAGGCAGTGGAGGCCTACAGCCTCGCCCAAATCACGTCCGATGTGGCCGGAGTGATCGAGGCCCTTTCACCCGACGGGCAAGCCGTGGTGATCGGCCATGACTGGGGTGCGCCCATCGTCTGGAACACCGCCCTCACCCGGCCCGATCGGGTGCGCGCCGTGGCTGGACTGTCTGTGCCCTGGACCGGCATTCCTCAGGTGTGCTTTCTTGACGCGGTCAAGGCGGCCTACACCTCCAAAGGCCGCTTTTTCTACCAGGTGTACTTTCAGGACGAGGGCGTTGCCGAGGCTGAGCTGGAAGCGGACGTGTGCACCTCATTGCGCAAGTTTTACTACGCGATCAGTGGCGATGCACCCGAGGGCAGCTGGCCGCTCAAACCGCATGGGGCCTCGCTACTCGAAGGACTCACCGATCCGCAGCCCTTCCCCGCGTGGCTGACTGCCGAAGACGAAGCCTATTTCGTGGGCGAGTTTGAGCGCTCGGGATTCAGGGGGCCGCTCAATCGGTATCGCAATCATCAGCGCGACTTCGACTGGCAGCAGCAGTTCAAGGACAAGCGCATCGAGCAGCCGGCGCTGTTCATCGGAGGCGACCGCGACCTGGTGCTGCGCATGATTCCGGGCATGGACATGGTCGAACGCATGAAGCCGCATCTGCCTGCCCTGCAGGGTGCCCATCTGCTGCCTGGCATTGGGCACTGGACGCAGCAGGAGGCCCCTGAGGCGGTCAATCGCCTGCTGATCGACTGGCTGACGCGCTTGTGAAACTTGGCCTCAGCGGTCGGATCGCTCGAAAAGCATGACACCGGCATCCGACCCCTGCCCATAGGGCAGCGCCAGTCGGCTGGCATCGAACCAGAAGCGGTTCACCTTGGTCAGTAATCCGAGAAAGCGCTGCTCCGCCACCATCTGCTCCTGCTCGCACATCTTTCGGGTGGAGCGGGGTAGACCGACCTCAAGGGTCTGGTCTGCGCTGGGGGCGCGCACCGAGGCGGAATATCCGTTGCAGGCCGCCGTGCCCTGGAACTGCCCACCGGCATAGCTCAGCGTCAGGCCATCCGGCGCAGGCTCCGAATCGTTCCAGGAGGCCAAGCGCCAGGTTGGCCCGGACAGGGTATTGAGTGAGAGCCGCGATGCAGGCCCGACCTGTTCGGCTGCCCCCAAGTGTCCACCTGTCATGCGCATGCGCAGACTGACGACTTCGGTCGGACAGCAGGACGGATCGTTGGGCCCAGCACGGACGACATCGAGCACAACCTGACCGGATTCAATCCGCAGGTCGCGCACCTGAATCCGGTCACCCACGAAGCGCGTGTCCAGATTGCGCAGGCCACTGCCCTGCTGGCCCACGATGGCCACATGCAAAAAGACGCCTGAGCCGCCAAAGTTACTCGCCAGCAAGACTGCGGCCTCTTCAATACCGTCACCGGTCAGATCGCCTCGCGCCGCCAGTCTGCCCAGAAAATCCACTCTAGGTACCGATGCACTGCCGGGCATGGGCGGGCGGCCCTGCCAGGTACCGGCCTGCAGTCGGACCGGACCGCCGATGTCCTGAATGCCGCTATAGCTGGTGTTCTTAAGTGCTGAAACGGTCAGCCGTTCGGCCGGCCCCGCCTGTGCCGCACATGTCGCGCTCCACAAGGCCAAACAGCACGCGCCCGCTGCGATCAGTGCGGCCGAGAAACATCTGAAGGTTCCGATGTTGCTGGATTGATTGTTCACGCTCGCTTTTCCTTTTTGCCTTCACCGCATGAAAGATCAGATCCTGCGCGGTTGCCCCTGCCAGTAGGCCTCTCGCAGCATGCGCTTGTAAAGCTTGCCGGTTTCGGTACGAGGCAGACTTTCAATGAAATCAAAGGAGCGCGGCTGCTTGTACCCCGCTAGGCTCAGGCGGCAGTGCTGGGCGAGGGCCTCGAGCAGCGCCGCGCTTTGCTCATGTCCGGGCACCAGCTGTACAACCGCCTTGACCTCCTCGCCGAACTCGGCATTTGGAACACCAATCTCGGCCACGTCATGCACTGCCGGATGCGCCGCCAACACCGCCTCGATCTCGGCCGGATAAACATTGACGCCGCCAGAGATGATCATGTCGATCTTGCGGTCGGTGAGATAGAGGT
>JBEELY010000061.1:0-3332 GCA_041167925.1 Pseudomonadota bacterium
TGCCAGGGGCGGCTCAAGCAGCTCGCCGCCCTGGATGACCGACTGGCGCCCGTGCTCGAGTTGCTCGAATCGGCGAGCATCCAGGTCGCTGAAGCCGCCGCCTCGCTCGAGGCCCATGCCGATCGGGTGGATCTTGACGCCGCAAGGCTCGAGCAGACCGAGGCCCGCATCAGTGGGCTGTTTGCGCTGGCCCGCAAGCTGCGCCTGCCGCCCGAGCAGCTCCCCGAAGAACAGATGCGCGTGCAACAGGCCTTGCAGGCCCTTGAGCGTGCTCATGACCCCGATCGTCTGCAACAGGAGACCTCCGACGCCCAGGCGCGCTACCAGGCTCTGGCTCTGGAGGTCCGGGCGGCCCGCACCCAGGCTGCGGCGCGCCTCGGCGCAGGCGTGTCAGACCGACTCGGCGCGCTGGGCATGCAGGGCGCACGCCTGCAGATCGATCTTCAGCCAGGCGAGCCTGCGGCCCATGGCTGCGACCGGATCGAGTTCCTGATTGCCAGCCATGCAGGTGCTGGTGCGCGGCCCCTGGCCCGCGTGGCCTCAGGCGGCGAGCTGTCGCGGGTGAGCCTGGCCATCAGCGCTCTGGCCGCACAAGACAACCCCGTGGGCACGCTGATCTTCGATGAAGCCGATGCCGGTGTGGGTGGCGCCGTGGCCGAGGTCGTGGGCGAACTCATGCGCGCGCTTGGCGCAAGCCGCCAGGTCTTGTGTGTCACGCACCTGCCGCAGGTCGCCGCCTGCGGCCATCATCATCTGCGTGTGAGCAAGGCTACCCAGGCCGGCAGCACCCTGAGCCGCATCGAAGCACTTGAGGGCAATGCCCGAATCGACGAGATGGCGCGCATGCTGGGCGGCGCCCAGATCACTGCCACCACCCGCCGCCACGCACGTGAAATGCTCAACCGATCCGCAGCCAGTCTGGCGTCGGAAGGGCATTGAACACGCCACGCAGGCCCTGGCTCCAGCCCTCGCGCAAGGACCCAAAGTAGGGGTCCTGATGATCGATCCGGTGACGGAAGCTCACCTTCAGGTCGTCCTGCCGGACCAGGGCCACATCCAGCGGCAGTCCCACAGAGAGATTGGAGCGCATGGTCGAGTCAAACGACACCAGGGCGCATTTCACGGCCTCTGAGAGACCTGTCTCGGGCTTCACGACCCGATCAATGATGGGCTTGCCGTACTTGCTCTCACCGATCTGGAAAAAAGGCGTGTCCTCGGTCGACTCAATGAAGTTGCCTTCGGCGTACACCAGGAACAGCCGCGGTCGCTCCCCCGCGATTTGCCCGCCCACCAGAAAATTGCACGAAAAATCGACGCCCACTGGTCCGCCAGGCCGAGCCACCTGGCGCGCAATGACACTGCGCACTGACTCACCCACGATCGAGGCCACATCAAAGAGACTGGGCACCGACATCAGATGATCTCCTGTGCCCGCCATGGCCTGCCTCAGGAGACTCACCACGGTCTGAGTAGTCGAAAGGTTGCCTGAGTTGAGCAACACGATCACCCGTTCACCGGGTGTCTCGAAGACCGTCATCTTCGAAAAGGTGGACACCTGATCGACCCCGCCGCTGGTCCGGGAATCGGACGCAAACAGCAACCCGTCATTCAGGTTCATGGCAACGCAATAGGTCATGGTCGGGACTCAGGCCGTGGGCATGTAGGCTTCCTGGACCGCCTCGCCTAGCCGGACCGTGTTGCGGATGAAGCGATCGAGAAACACATGCAGCCCCACCCGCTCGACATCTTCCAGAGCGCCGTGCTGAAGCAGGGCGGCCATGTGAGCTGACAGCCTTCGGGCCACTCGGGCATGTGAGCCAGGCAACTCACCCAAAATGTGGCACACCTCCTCCACACACCTGCGCAAAGACCGCGGCAGTGTCGGATCGAAGATCAGCAGTTGCGCCACACCGCGGTCATCGATCTGATCATTGCGGACATCACGATAGGCCTCAAGGGCACTGACCGAGCGCAAGACCGCGCTGAGCCGGTAATGCGCTGAGAGCCCATCTTCAGCGGGCCCTGATGCGGCCTGATCTGAAACGCTGGTGCCATCGCCCTGAAGGGCATGGGCCGACTGGCCAGCCTCAAGTGGGGACTGCTTGACCGAAAGAATGCGCGCCGTGTTGTCGGCCCGCTCGAGGAACATGCCAAGCACAATGAAATGGCGCGGCTGTCCCTGCCGAATCGTGGCCTGCATCACCCCATGCATCAGATGGGAGCGCTCCCGCACCCAGTCGAAAAAAGCCGAATCGGTCGGTTGCGCCGCGCGACGTGCATTGAGCTGCAACCAGGTGTCGTTGATGCACTCCCACATTTCAGAGGTGATGGCACCCCGCACAGCACGGGCGTTTTCACGGCAGGCTTGCAGACAGTTGAGGATGGACGAGGGATGTTCCCGGTCCCAGGCCAGAAAACGCGCCACCGATTCGGCACTGGCCTGCACCCCGCGCTGCCTGAAGGCCTCGACGCTATCGGTGATGACCAGGGGCTCGACCGCGGCAGAAGAATCTCCGGGCTGCGAAAGCATGGCCAGGCTTGCGCCCACATCGAGAATACGGGCCATGTTTTCGGCCCGCTCCATGTAACGGGCCATCCAGTACAGATGCCAGGCAACGCGCGAGAGCATGTCAGGCCCCTTGGTTCAGATCGATGACCCAGGTGTCCTTGGTGCCGCCCCCTTGCGAAGAGTTGACCACCAGGGACCCGCGACGCAAGGCCACCCGCGTCAGCCCGCCCGGCACGATCTCGACGTCCCGGCCCATGAGTACGAAGGGCCGCAGGTCGATATGCCGCGAGGCAATGCCCTCCTCGACAAAGGTGGGACAGGCCGACAGCGACAGGGTGGGCTGGGCAATGTAGTTGCCAGGATTGGCCTGCAGAACAGCGCGAAACTGCTCAATTTCCGCCCGGCTGCTGGTCGGTCCAACCAGCATGCCGTAGCCGCCCGCGCCATGCACCTCCTTGACGACCAGCTCATCCAGATGGGCCAGCACGTGCGATAACTGATCCGGTTCACGGCATTGCCAGGTAGGCACGTTGTTGAGCAAGGGCTCTTCACCCAAATAAAAGCGAATCATCTCGGGCACGTAGGGATAGATCGACTTGTCATCAGCGACGCCCGTGCCGACCGCATTGCAGATCGCGACCTCTCCTGCGCGATAGGCCTCGATCAGGCCGGGCACCCCCAGCATCGAATCGGGCCTGAAGACCTTGGGGTCGAGGAACATATCGTCGATCCGGCGATAAATGACGTCAACCCGCTTCGGCCCCTCGGTGGTGCGCATGAAGACCTGGTGGTCGTCCACAAACAGATCCTGACCTTCGACCAA
>JBEELY010000098.1:0-3286 GCA_041167925.1 Pseudomonadota bacterium
CATCGGCATTCCGCATGAGCGCTGGGGCGAGACACCGCTGGCCCTGGTCATTGCACGTGAGGGAGTTCAGGTCTCGCCGACCGAGCTGATGGCCTGGGCGAACGAGCGGCTGGCCAAACACCAGCGCCTCGGGGCGGTGGAATTGCGCAGCGATTTTCCGCGCAATGCCCTGGGCAAGGTGCTCAAGAAGGATCTGCGCTCACCCTATTGGGCGGCACTCGGGCGAACCCTCTAGCCCTGAGCGCCCATTCACGTGTCAGACTGACGGACGTGCTGCGATCGGCGCATGCTGCCTCTTTGGGCATGACGCTGACGGGGCATGCTCCGATGGCAGCGCTGATGCGCGGCGGGCACACTTGGTGGCCGACAGCACGCGATCGTGCTTTGTCTTTCGGCGATCGTGAAACGGCGCATGGCCCGACCTGATTCAACATCCATTTCACTTCGAACCGTCCTCGCAGTGCTGCCCCTGGTGGCGGTTCTGCCCATGGTGCTTTTTTCCCTGTTTCTGTTGAATCGTGTTTGGGACGATGGGCGTCTGAGCAGCGAGAAGGATCTTCAGCAGCTGCTTCAGGCACAGACCCTTGCACTGGAGCGTGAACTCGATGGCTTGCAGCGTGAACTGAGACGGGTCTCCGATGCGGTCGCCCGGATGGGGCTGAGCGAATCCGAGTTCAAGAGCTACGCGGGCGCCGTGGTGGCGCACAACACCGCCTGGGAAAACATCAGTCTGACCGATGCACAGGGGCGGCTGTTGATGCAGACCGATCCCGATCCGAATGCTTCAGAGGGTCTGTCTCGCGAGCATGTGATGCGCGCGCTGCATGGCGGGTTGCCGGTGCATTCGGATGTGCTTCGCCATCCTGGTCAGAGCCATTACCGGGTGGCGATCGCAGTGCCCTTGCCAGCAGACAAGAACACTGCGGGCGTCCTGAGTGGCGAGCTTGCCCCGGGTGCCGTCTCTGCCATTCTCACCGGCTATTCGAGTGGGAGCCTTTTCGTCACTGTGCTCGATCGTCAGTACCGGGTGGTGGGTCGCAATCGGGAGATCGAGCGCTATCAGGGGCAATCGATCGGTGAGGACCGCGTCGCCTTGATTCGACGCGAACCAGGCGGCGGTTCGGCGCAGGCTGAGAATCTGAGTGGCCAGATGCATCGCGTGGTCTGGCAGCGCGCAGCGAATGGCTGGACGGTCGTGGTGGGCGAGGATGTGACGGTTTATGAAGCCCCCTTGCGTCGTTCGCTCCTGCTGCTGCTTGCAGCGGGCCTGGGCTTGCTGCTGTTGGGCATGCTCGCCAGCCGCATCGCTGGCCGCTACCTTGAATCGCAGTTTGTCCTGCTCAAGACCGATGCCCAGAGCCTCGCGTCGGGTGGGGAGTGGCGCACTCAAACGACCCGGATTGCCGAGATCCGCGCGCTGCGCGATGCCCTGTCCGAAGCCGACCGCAGGCTGGCAGAGGCCCGGGCCAGCCGCGAACGCGCCATGGCGGCCTTGCAGGAGGCCGATCAACGCAAGGACCAATTCCTGTCGGTGCTGGCCCATGAGCTGCGCAATCCCATGGCGCCACTTCGCAATGCAGTGGCGCTGTTGCAGACCCGCACCCGGGACGATCCCGTCAGTACCCGTATGCTCGCGCTGGCGGACCGCCAGTTGCGGCATCTGGTGCGTCTGGTGGATGACCTGCTGGATGTGGCACGAATCACGCGGGGTCGGCTGGATCTGCAGCGCGAACCGCTCATTCTTCAGGAGATCCTGAACGAGGCGATCGAAAGCACCTCGCTGCTGATCCAGGAGCAGTCACAGGTGCTGGAGACGCAGCTGCCCGAGACACAGATCCTGCTGCTGGCCGATCGGGTCCGTCTGGTGCAGGTCTTTGAAAACCTGCTCTCCAATGCGAGCAAGTACAGCCCGCAGGGCGAGCTCATCCGTGTCGAGGTCGAGGTCCGTGCCAGCAGCGTCTGTGTGCGGGTGATCGACCGGGGCGTCGGTCTGGAGCCTCAGGACCTCGAGCAGGTGTTCGAGATCTATCGTCAGATCGAGACCTCCGTGCACCGCTCCCAGGGTGGCCTGGGGATCGGTCTGGCCCTGGTCCGCCGGCTGGTGATGCTGCATGGAGGCACCGTGACCGCAAGCAGCGAGGGCCCTGGCAAAGGCTGCAGCTTTGAAGTGATGCTACCGCTGCCCGCCGCAAAGCAGAACGCCTGACTCGACCCGCCGATCTGATTCTCAGGATCCGGAGTGTCCTGGCGATGTGCGCGGCCGGGCATACTCAGGATGAAGCTGCGCCACGATCTCGCCATCAGAGGCCCAGGAGATGCAGCCGTCGAGAAAATAAGGCTTGCCCGATCGACGTACCGGCTGTTCGTCCTGGGGCTTGCTTGCCGCTTGCGCTTCATCGGATGACCAGCCGCCGATGGTCTGGAACGCGACCGTGGCCATCGGAAAGAGCAGTTCGCGCACATGGGTGCATCCGCTCACGCCACCCACAGCCTCGTTGACCGCCTTGCGCCAGCCCGGGCCGATACGGGCACCCACCAGGCCCTGGAAGGCCGCACGTGCGCCCTGGCAGGTGCCATAGGGCGTCTGCGGCATATCGACATCGATGGCACGCACGGTCATGTCTGCGGTGACCGTCAGGCGCACCAGCATCTCGTGCACGGGATCGCCCGGCATCCGCCGACCCCGAAAGGGCTCGGTGTAGGCATAGGCCTTGGTGTCAAGAATGCGGGCTTCAATGTCGAAGTCGCCATCGTCGCGCAGAAAGCCGTCGCACACGATGCTGCGCGTGTGCAGGGGTTTGCGGGGTGCGGCTGCCGGAAGTGCCATTAGTCGCCTGCCTTGATGTTGAAGTCCTTGACGACCTTGGCCCACTTGCTGCGCTGGTCTTCGATGAAGGTCGCGAATTCCTGCGGCGACGAGGCCACGCGGTTCATGCCCTGGGCCGCCATGCGTTCGCGTACGGTGGGATCGTTCAGTGCCTTGACCAGTTCGGCATGCATGCGGGCGAGAATGGCCGGCGGGGTTTTGGCAGGGGCCAGAAAGCCCCACCATGCCGTGGCATCGAAACCCGGAACGCCCTGCTCTGCAACCGTGGGCACATTGGGCAGCACCGGATCGCGGGTCGCGGTGGTGACAGCCAGGGCCGTGAGGGTGCCTGCCCGGATATGCGGCGCGGCCAACGCCACACTCATGATCGAGACCGGCACATGGCCGGCAATCGCATCCTGGATCAACGGTCCGCCGCCCTTGTAGGGCACGTGCGTGGGCGTGAATCCGGCCATGGCG
>JBEELY010000125.1:0-6147 GCA_041167925.1 Pseudomonadota bacterium
GGGCATTGTGGGCAGCGTGTTGCAGTCGCTCAGCCTCGGGCAGAGCCTGCGCCCTCATGCGGTGCGCCTGGTGTTCATCCTGGGTTTGCTGATCGCGCCCTGGGTCTGGCAACTGTTTGAACCCCTGCCCGAGGCCCGGATCGATGTGGGCACTGGAGCGCTGGTGCTGGCTGGTTTGCTGGTGGGAGTGGGCGTGCGCATGGGCAATGGCTGCACCAGCGGTCATGGTGTCTGCGGATTGTCGCGCCTGTCCCTGCGATCGCTGGCCAATGTGCTGGCCTTCATGGCTGCGGGCTTCGTCACGGTCTTTGTGATTCGACATGTGATCGGCTGAACGGCGCACACCACAGGCTCAACATACTCACGGAGTGACTTCCATGCGACAACTTCTTGCTCTGGCCGCTGGCCTCATCTTTGGAATCGGACTGATCGCGGGCGGCATGACCGACCCCGCCAAGGTCAAAGGCTTTCTTGATCTGGCCGGGGCCTGGGACCCCAGCCTCGCCTTGGTCATGGGCGGCGGCATTGCAGTTGGCCTGGTCGCCTTCGCCCTGGCCCGAAAACAAAAGGTGTCATGGTCTGGCGACCCCATCGATCTGCCCACCAACAACCGCATTGATTCGCGTTTGCTGATTGGCGGAGCGCTTTTTGGCACCGGGTGGGGCATCGGCGGCTTTTGCCCGGGCCCGGCCCTGGTGGCGCTCGGCAGCGGCCTGATGCCAGCCGCCATTTTTGTGGTGGCCATGCTGGCCGGCATGCTGATCCACGACCGCATCCTGGCGCGCTGAGGGCGCAATCAGGCCAGACGACCTGCCTGAAAATCCATGACCGCCGTGCGGATCTGATCGACGCTGTTCATCACGAAGGGCCCGTACTGCACGATCGGCTCGCGCAGCGGCTCGCCCGCCACCACCAGTACACGAGCATCCGCTTCGGCCTCGAGCACGAGGCCATCGGCCTGCGGGTCGTTGGCCAGCACCGCCATGTGACCACGGCTCAAGGGCTGCCCCGCACAACGGGCTTCGCCCCGGAAGACGACCACGAAAGCATGGTGGCTTGCCGGCAGGGGATGCTCGAAGCGCGCACCGACCGGGACGCTCACATCGAGCACCAGTGCCTGGGTATCCGGGCGCTGCACTGCGCCCGTCACGCCGCCATGCTCCCCCGCGATCACGGTCACAGCCAGGCCCTGAGCCCCCCTGAAGACCGGCAACTGCTCGCGAGTAAAGTCCTGATACCAAGGCGGATTCATCTTGGTCCGGCCAGGCAGGTTCAGCCAGAGCTGAAAGCCCTCCATCAGGCCGTCTTGCTGTTCGGGCAATTCAGAATGAATCACGCCGCGCCCTGCCGTCATCCACTGCACCCCACCCGCCTCGAGAAGCCCTTCATGACCCGCGCTGTCGCGATGGCGCATCCGGCCGGCGACCATGAGGGTGATGGTCTCGAACCCACGGTGCGGATGATCAGGAAAACCCGCGATGTAGTCGCGCGGATCGTCGCTGCGAAAGGCATCGAGCATCAGGAAAGGATCTAGCCTTTGCTGCCAGCCCTGGGTGAGCAGGCGGGTCAGCTTGACCCCGGCACCGTCCGAGGTGGCCTCGCCCGCCACCTGATGCTCGACCCGTCTGGGCACTTTGACCGTGGCAGCTTCGGTGCGGGATTCATTCATGGCAGTCTGGCTTCACGCATGGATGGCAAGCCGAAATCATGCCTGAAAGCCTCGAGAGGCTCTCAGGGTAGGATGCGCCTCGTGAATGCTCATCGCGCTGACCGCCGCTCCTTTCTAGCCTCTTCGGCTGCCGCTGCAAGCGCGCTAGGTCTTGCAGGCGCGCTGTGCCCTGCGCCATGGCACGCGGCGCGCGCGCAGGGCATGCTCGACAGCGAAACCGATGTCCCCTATGTCATCACGCCGCAATCCGTGGTCGATGCCATGCTTGAGCTGGCCGGGGTCGGCCCTGGCGACCGTCTGATCGACCTCGGGTCGGGCGACGGCCGGATCGTGATCACCGCAGCCCAGCGTTGGGGAACACCGGGGCTCGGCATCGAAATCGACCCCACGCTCGTGGCGCTAGCCCGGCAGCGCGCCCGCCAGGCGGGCGTGGCCGACCGGGTCCGCTTTGAAACCCAAGATCTCTTTGAAACCGATCTCGCGCAGGCCACCGTGATCACCCTGTATCTGCTGCCCGCAGTGAACCTGATGCTGCGCCCCCGCCTGCAGGCCTTGCGCCCCGGCACCCGCATCGTCTCGCATGACTGGGACATGGGGGATTGGGTCGCGCAAAAAACCCTCGAAGTCCCAGCGCCTGGCAAACCGGTGGGGCTGCGCAAGGTCAGCCGGTTGATGCTGTGGACGGTCGGAGCTCCCTGATGATCGCTCCCCGTGTGATGATCTTTGCACGTCTGATGATCGTTGCCCGCTGATGCCCGAGCGCGCCTGATCCGTCCAACCCGCTGAAAGTATTGATGAACCTGCGACCCGAGCACTTCCGCCTGATCCTGACCGTCCTGGGCGCCACTCTGGTGCTGTGGCAGCGCATGCTCCTGCCCGTTCTGCTGGGCCTGCTGGTCTATGCCTGGAGTTGCCTGCTGGCCGACCGGCTCGCTACCCGCTTGGGCGAATCCCGCAAAGTGGCCGCCGTCAGCGCCGTCACGGTGGGTCTCATGGTGCTGGCAGCACTTGCAGGCCTGTTCGTCTGGACCGTGGCCCTGGCCTCGGGCGATGAACTGCGCACCTTTCTGATGCGCATCGAGCATTCCCTGGATATGCTGCGCGAGGCGCTTCCCGAAAGTCTGGCCCAGTCCATTCCCGAAAATCTCATCGAGCTTCGGGCCCAGGTCTTTGGCTGGCTGAAGTCGCATGCTGCCAGTCTGGGCAGCCTTGGTGGAAAAGTGGCGCACGACGTGGTGCAGGGCATCTTCGCGGTGCTGGTGGGCGCGATGGCAGCAGCCACCACCTGGTCGCGGGGCACCTTGCAATCCGAGGCCCTCTACATGGGTCGCCTGCTGATCGTGCTCGAGCGGGTCGTGCTGGCCCAGGCCCGGATCGCGGTCTTCAACACCTCCATGACCGCGCTGTATCTGTTCGTGATCCTGCCCGCCTTCGGTTACGAGCTGCCCTTTCGCGGCCTGCTGTGCCTGTTCACTCTGGTGACGGGCGTACTGCCCGTGCTTGGTAACGTGCTGGCTAACACCATCGTGATGCTGATTTCGCTGGCCATCTCGCCCTGGCTGGCGGTGTCGTCTCTGGTCTACCTGATCCTCATCCACAAGACCGAGTACTTCATCAACGCGCGCACGGTCGGTGCGCGAGTGCAGGTCAATGCCTGGGAGATTCTTGCGGCCATGCTCACCGGAGAGGCCCTGTTTGGAGTGCAAGGCCTGGTGGCCGCCCCCCTGCTCTATCCCTTCTTCAAACGCGAGCTGAGCCGACTGAAACCGGCCGCGGCGCCTGAAGTGCGCGCACAGCACAACGCTCAGTCAAACGAGCCGCGCAACTGAAGACGGGCCCAGCGCTGGCCTGAGGCCATGGCCTCGCTCGCCGGGCCATCGAAGTCACGGGTGCGCCACACCAAGGCGGCATCGACCCCCAGCTTCGGGCTGTACGCCCAGGACACGCCGAGGCCGGCTTCGGGCACCCAATGCCGCAGGCGCACCTGCGAATCGCTGTCCTGCGGGCGCCCCTCGAGCAGGGCATCGGAGGCCACCGCCTGCAATTGGGCATGGGCCTGCAGCATCAGACCCCGGGTTGCCTGCGTCATCGGCACGGCACTGCCCGGCCAGCTGACCTGGGCAGGCACCGCCCCCCAACGGGCAGCCAGGCCCGCCTGCAAGGCGTTGCGGGGATGGCCCAGCTCCATCCCCGCCCGAGCCAGAAGATCGACACCGCTGCGGTCCTGAACCAGTCGCCAGACCTGTGCGGCCTTGAGCTGCAACCAGGGCTGATCCTGCAACTGGTAGCGCCAGCCCTGTGGCAGGGGCTGACCAATCAGCCGGTGCACACTGCGCTGAAGCGAACCCGCCCCGGCCGATGGGCCTAGCACGCCCAGCTCAAGGCCCATCTCGGTGCGGCCCGCATCATTGGCGCGGAACCATTGCGCCCCGGCATACAGCACGCCTGCATAAGGACGATCCAGGGGCTGCGGGTTCGGGTCGCGGGTGCTGGCCGGCGTGAACATCTGGTGCGTCAGAGACAACACCCGCCAGGCATCGCCCCGCCACGGACTGAGCTGACTCAAGCCCACGCCCTGGGTATACCAGCGCTCATTGCGAGCGGACACGAAGGCCAACTGATCGTTGTCGAACCAGACCGACCAGGTGTTTTGCGCAGAGGTCGGGCCGGTCTGCGCCAGCGCTGCACCATGGGCGATCAGCCCGAAGGTCAGCAGCGCGAGGCTGCCAGTGCGCTGAACTTTCTTGCCTTGTGCCCGCATGCATTTCGCTCCCTGATTTCGCTCCCTGGAGGCGCCCGCACCCGAAATGGGTCTACCCAAGCAAGTCTGCCTAAGCACCGGCCTCGCGGGCCCTGGCTTCAAGCGCCTCCCAGGCCTCCAGGCACTGCATGAGTTCAGTCTCGATCGAGTCCAGCCGCTCGCGATCGGCCTGCTGCGCAGCGGATGCCCTGCGGAAGTAATCCGCATCATTCATGGCCGCAAGCAGCGCAGTTTGTTCAGCCTCAAGCGCTTCGATGCGCGCGGGCATCTCCTGCAGGTCGCGCTGTTCCCGAAAGCTCAACTTGCGGGCCCGGACTGTCCGGGATGGTTCGGGCTGAGGCGCATCCTGCGCGCGTGGCACCTTGCGACGCGCCTCAGCCGAGGCGGGCGCAGACTCGACCATCAGCGCCTGCTGGCGCGCGTGCCAGTCGCTGTAGCCGCCCACCTGCTCCTGCCAACGACCATCGCCCAAGGAGACCAGCACCGAGGTCACCACCGCATCCAGGAAGGCCCGGTCGTGACTGACCAGCAGAACCGTACCTGGATACTCTTGCAAGGTGCTCTCGAGCAGCTCCAGCGACTCGATGTCGAGGTCGTTGGTCGGCTCATCGAGGACGAGCAGGTTAGCCGGCCGCGCGAACAGCCGCGCCAGGAGCAGCCGATTGCGCTCCCCGCCCGAGAGGGTTCGCACGGGCGCGGTAGCCCGGCGGGGAGAAAACAAAAAGTCGCCGAGATAGCTCATGACATGCTTGCGCCCGGCGGCGGTCTCGATCCAGTCGGAGCCCGGGCTGATGGTTTCGGCGACCGTGCGCTCACCATCGAGCTGTTCACGCATCTGATCGAAATACGCCACCTGCAGGCGCGTGCCCCGTTCGATGCTGCCCTGATCAGGTTCGAGTTGCCCAAGCAACAGGCGCAGCAAGGTGGACTTGCCCGCACCGTTGGGGCCGACCAGACCCAGGCGGTCGCCGCGACTGATGATCAAGGACAGATCACGCACCACCGTGCGCCCTTCGAAGGCCTTGGACACGCCCTCAAGCTCAGCCACCCGCTTGCCGCTGCGCTCACCGGCATCGATGGCTAACTGCACATGACCCATGCGATCGCGGCGGTCGGCGCGGTCGCGGCGCAGTTGCTCGAGGCGCCGCACGCGGCCTTCGTTGCGGGTTCGGCGGGCCTCGACGCCCTTGCGGATCCAGACCTCTTCCTGCGCCCAGAACTTGTCGAACTTTTGCTGCGCGACCTGCTCGGCTGCCAGCTGGGCCTCGCGCTGACGCAGATAAGTGCTGTAGGCCCCCGGAAAAGAGCGCAGAACACCGCGATCGAGTTCAACAATACGGGTGCAGACCGCATCAAGAAAATGCCGGTCGTGGGTGATGCAGATCACCGCAGGCACGCGTCGGATCAGGGATTCGATCCGCTCGATAGCCTCAATGTCCAGATGGTTGGTCGGCTCATCAAGCAGCAACAGCTCGGGTTCGAGCGCAAAGGCCAGGGCAAGCGCCGCCCGCTTGCGCTCGCCCCCAGAGGCCTTCTCACAAGGCGAAGTCGGGTCGAGTCCGAGGCGGTCGAGCATGGCAATCAGGCGCGCCTGCACCGCCCAGCGTGACTCATCGAGTTCGTCGAGTCCGCTGCGCAGCATCAGGCTGTCGAGCCAACTGTCCGCCTGCGGAATGAGTGGCTCCTGCTCAACGCCCACCACCCGCAGGCCTTCACG
>JBEELY010000160.1:0-2943 GCA_041167925.1 Pseudomonadota bacterium
CGCAGGGCAGCTTGCCCGGGCCGATGTACTTGTCCTGCAGAAAGGACTCGATGCGGGCGAGACGATCGGTGCAAAAGCCATGTTTCATGATTCAACTTTGCGAAGAGAGGGGGGGGACAGAGATCGTGAAAGAAAAGGTCGCAGAGAGAAAGCAGACAGATCCGCGGCAATTCCTTTAGTGCAGATCGATGCCGGCGGCCATGCCGTCACCCGCGGCATCGGCACCGCCGTCGAGCCGGCTCTCGTTGATTCGGATGGCATGCACCAGCGGCAGCATGTGGCTGAAGGGATGGCGATGCACCGGATAACCTCGGGCCTGCAGTTCGCGCTCGGTAGACCGCAGGATGCGGTTGTTGATCTCGATGGTGCTTGAGGTGGCACAAAAGCGCGGCGCATTGACCGCATCCGCTGCGTTCATGCCGAAATCAACTGCATTGAGAATGGCCTGCAGGTTGCCCATGGTGATGGTGGTACCGCCCGGCGAGCCGACCACAAAGAAGGGCTTGTCACCGCGGAAGACGATAGTGGGCGAGAGCGCCGAAAAGCGGGCCTTGCCAGGTGCGAGCGACCCGGTACGCCCCGGGCGGGGGTCAAACACCATCATGGCGTTGTTGTACATGAAGCCCAGGCCCTCGGTGACCACGCCCGAACTCGAGCCCAATGAATGGGTCAGCGAGACGCAGTTGCCGCGGTCATCGGCCACGCAGACATGCGTGGTGTCCTTGCTCTCGGGCCCGCCGCCATTCATGCGGGGCACGTCGGTCTTGTGTCCGCTGCGAATGCGATCGGCCATGCGCCGGGCATAGTCGGCCGAGAGCAGTTCGGCCATGGGAATCTCCACGAAACGCGGATCCCCCATTCGGGCATCCTTTTCGACCGTGGCGATCTTCATGGCCTCGCTCACGGTGGCGATGTAATCGGGCGAGTTGTGGCCCATGGCCGCCAGATCGAAGTGCTCAAGAATGTTGAGCATGATGGCGATCATCAGCCCCCCGCCGGGTGGCGGGTTGGTGGCCACCCGATGGCCTCGGTAGGTGGTCCACAGCGGCTGCGAGGACACGGTCTCGCACTGGGCCAGATCCTGCAATGAGATCAGGCCGCCATGGGCCCGCATGTCAGCATCGATACGGTGGGCAATTTCGCCCTGATAAAAATCCTGTACACCGTGCTCGGCGATCCGTCTGAGGGTGCGGCCCATGTCGGGATTGCGCAGCACTTCGCCCACGCCATAAGGCTGGCCATCGGACTTCAGGTAGATGCGCGCGGTAGCCGGATGGTCGGTCAGGACCCGCAGGCGCCGGATACGACCCGCGATGGCCGGCTGCATCCAGAAGCCATGCACATGCGGACGCACCATGAAGCCGTCTTCGCAATAGGCGATGGCCGGCTGCATCAGGTCGGCCAGACGTCGGGTACCGAAGCGCTGCAGGGCTTCGTCCAGGGCCTTGATGGTCAGCGGCGTGGTGGCACTCTGATGCCCGATCTCATTGACCTCGCCCTTGAGCACGAAGCCGAAACCGTCATCGCATTCGCGCACGATGCGGTCTTGCCACATGTCGGGCCGCGTGGCGAGCGGCGCCCGCCCGTGAAAGTCGATGAGGCCATGAAAACCGGCCTGTTGCAGGTGGATATGCATGGAACCAAAGCCCGCGATGCCGCACATCTGCGGATCGACCGCCGCCTGCACCAGAGCACTGGCCACGGCCGCATCCACCACATTGCCACCCGCAGCCAGCACATCCAGACCAGCCTCAACCGCCTCGGGCTGGGCCGCACTCACCATCGCGCGTGCCATCGCCTCAGACCTCCAGACGGAAGGCGTCGCCGTCGTTCTTGATGTGGCCCGCTGTGGCCCCGGCAAAGTGAGTACCGATCACCAGCGTGCGGGTTCCAGCCAGACGGCCGAAGACCTCACGGCGTGTCCGGGTGGACTGTTCCTGGTCGTAATCTGCGGTGGATGCCCAGGCGGGCATGGCCATCTGACAGGGGTGGTGGACGAAGTCCCCGGTAATCAGGGCTTCGTGGCCCTCGCTGCTGATCAGCACGCTGCAGTGCCCAGGGGTATGGCCCACAGTGGGCACCAGCCGGACCTCATCGCAGATGCAGTGATCGGTCTCGACCAGATCGACCAGCCCGGCCTCAAAGACCGGCTTGACCGAGTCATCGAAGATGGCGTTGTGCTCGGCAGAATCGCGCTTGTCCTGCCAGTAGGTGAATTCGCTGCGGGCCATCAGGTAGCGGGCATTCGGAAAGGTGGGCACCCAGCGGTCCTCGACCTTCATGGTGTTCCAGCCGACATGGTCCACATGCAGGTGGGTGCACATCACGGTATCAATCGACTCGCGCGGAAAGCCAGCAGCAGCCAGATCGCGCAGGAAGGGGCCATTGAGATTGTTCCAGCCCGGCACGCCCCTGCCCTCCTTGTCGTTGCCCAGGCAGGTATCCACGATGATGCGTTTAGTGGGCGTTTGAATGACCAGAGCATGCACGCTCATTTTGAGCCGGCCTTCGTCATCCATGAAATGCGGGCGCATCCAGTGGATGTCCAGGCAGGCCTCGCGGGTGGCCTGCGGCAAAAGGAAGCGCGAGCCGCCAACCGATTCGAGTTCCACGATCTTGGTGACCGTGACTTGGCCAATGCGCCAGGACTGCGGGCGTGCCTGCATAGAAGTCTCCTATGGGATCTGGACGCGGCGCTTGCGGTATGGTGCGCCTTGAAAGACACGCTACCACAAGGAGACCCCCCATGCGCCTGCGCACGCCCCGCGTTGCCCCCACCGACCCCCAGTCCTGGAACGAGGCCCAAAAAGCCCTCGCCCAGTCCCTGCTCGACAAGCGGGGCAAGGTGATCAACATCTTTCGTACCCTCATGAACCATCCGGACGCCATGAAGGGCTTCATGGGCTGGGGCTCGTATGTGCTGAGCAAGAAGAACAGCCTGCC
>JBEELY010000416.1:0-10708 GCA_041167925.1 Pseudomonadota bacterium
GACCTGCGTCCCAAGGGCATCGTCCAGATGCTCGACCTGCTGCGCCCGATCTACCAGAAGACCGCCGCCTACGGCCACTTTGGCCGCGAAGAGCCGGAGTTCTCATGGGAGCGGACCGACAAGGCGGCGGCACTGCGGGCCGACGCGGGCTTGTAAGGCATCGGGGTTGCTCATTGCAGCACTCATTGCAGCCAATTCTCTGAGCTTGGCTGCAGGAGTTGAAATCCGTCGGACCCCGAAGGATTTCGACGCAGTGCAGCAATTCCTCGTATAATTCGCGTTGCTGAGGAGCGCTGCGACCCGTCACCTCCTGCCGGGCCAGGCTCAGCAACCACAACCGCGCTCGCATCCGATGTTCTCGGCTGCGGGCGCTTTGTTTTTCCGGGCTGGTTAGCGTGAACCTTGCGCTGCCCGCATCCCGGACCGACACCGCGCTCGCCCCTCGATCCCGCGCCCTGTGCGCAAACCGACTGGAGCGATTCCATGAGTGCCGTTCTCAAACCTGCCCAATTCAATGACTTCCATGTTGCCGATCTCTCGCTGGCCGAGTTCGGCCGCAAGGAAATCCGCATCGCCGAAACCGAGATGCCTGGCCTGATGGCGATCCGCGAGGAATACGCCGCCTCGCAGCCGCTCAATGGCGCGCGCATCACCGGCTCACTGCACATGACCATTCAGACGGCCGTGCTGATCGAAACCCTCACGGCGCTCGGTGCTGAAGTGCGCTGGGCTTCGTGCAACATCTTTTCCACCCAGGATCATGCTGCGGCAGCCATTGCGGCCAATGGCATCCCTGTGTTTGCCTACAAGGGCGAAACCCTCGACGAGTACTGGGACTACACCCACCGCATCTTCGAGTGGGCCGACGGCAAGCCCTCCAATATGATCCTGGACGACGGCGGCGATGCCACCTTGCTGCTGCATCTGGGCACCAAGGCTGCGAGCGATGCCTCCTTGCTGACCAACCCGGGCAGCGAAGAAGAGGTGTGCCTCTTTAACTCCATCCGCAGGCAACTGGCCAAGGACCCGGGCTTTTACGAGCGCAACCTGAAGGCCGTGGTCGGCGTGACGGAAGAGACCACCACCGGTGTCAAACGTCTGTATCAGATGTCCGAGCGTGGCGAGCTGGCCTTCCGGGCCATCAACGTCAATGACTCGGTCACCAAGAGCAAGTTCGACAACCTGTATGGCTGCCGTGAGTCGCTGGTCGATGCCATCAAGCGTGCCACCGACGTCATGATCGCCGGCAAGGTCGCTGTGGTGGCTGGCTATGGTGATGTGGGCAAGGGCAGCGCTCAGGCCCTGCGCGCGCTTTCAGCCCAGGTGTGGGTCACCGAGTGCGACCCGATCTGCGCCCTGCAGGCCGCGATGGAAGGCTATCGCGTGGTCACCATGGAATATGCCGCCGACAAGGCCGACATTTTCGTGACCGCCACCGGCAACAAGAATGTGATCACTTTTGACCACATGGCCGCCATGAAGGATCAGGCCATCGTCTGCAACATTGGCCACTTCGACAACGAGATCGATGTTGCTTCCCTCAAGCAGTGCACCTGGGAGAACATCAAGCCTCAGGTGGACCATGTCATCTTTGCTGATGGC
This sequence comes from Pseudomonadota bacterium, assembly GCA_041167925.1. Classification (GTDB taxonomy): domain Bacteria; phylum Pseudomonadota; class Gammaproteobacteria; order Burkholderiales; family Burkholderiaceae_E; genus UBA4615. The sequence continues at coordinate 1,603 of JBEELY010000416.1, forward strand.
AAGCGCATCATCCTGCTGGCCGAGGGTCGTCTGGTGAACCTGGGCTGCGGTACCGGCCATCCTTCCTATGTGATGAGCTCGTCCTTCGCAAACCAGGTGATTGCCCAAGTCGAGGTCTGGATGCATCCGGAGCGCTACGAGGCCGGCAAGGTCTACGTGCTGCCCAAGCATCTGGATGAGAAGGTGGCCCGTCTGCAGCTCAAGAAGCTGGGTGCGATGCTCACCGAACTCAACACCGAGCAGGCGAGCTACATTGGCGTGGATGTGCAAGGCCCCTACAAGCCCGACACCTACCGCTACTGAGATCGCAGTCACCTGAGATCGCCATCAGGCGCGGCGCCCGGACTTGCGATGGGCGTTGCGCTTGTGGCGAAAGACCGACTTGCGACGAACGGCGGGCTTGGGAAGACCCTCATGCGTGCAGATCAGGCCCTGGTGGCGCGAGGGCTCGCGCCCTCGCGTACGGCTGCGCAGCGTCTGATTCAGGACGGCGCGGTGCGGATCGCACCAGGTCTTGTTCTGAGCCGGCCGGCGCAGCCTGTCAGCGAGCATGAGCTGCTCTGGGTCGAAGCCTCCGACGAAACACGCTTCGTGTCCCGCGCCGGGGCCAAGCTCATGCATGCACTCGACGCACTGGGCATCGATGTACAGGGGTTCGAGGTACTGGATCTGGGGCAGTCCACCGGCGGATTCACCGACTGTCTGTTGCAGCGCGGGGCGTCCCGGGTGGTCGGCATCGAAGTCGGGCACGGGCAGCTACACGAACGTCTGCGCGCGGACTCACGTGTGACCTGCATCGAGCACACCAACCTGCGTGACCTCGACCTCGAACGCCTCAATGCCAAGCTCAGCCAGCCAGGCCAGACCGGGCGTGGCGATCGCCTGAACCAAGGCTATCCCATGGCGGTCGCTGACCTCTCCTTCATTTCGCTCACGAAAGTGCTTCCCGCAATCGACCGACTGCTCTGCACCCAGGCCCGCGCGCTCTTGCTGGTCAAGCCTCAGTTCGAACTGGGGTCGGCCGCGCTGGATCGCCGTGGGGTGGTTCGCTCTCACCGCGAGGCCCGCCAAGCAATCGAGACTGTGGCTTCGGCCGCCCGGACGCTCGGATGGCACGTCCTCGGACATGTCGACAGCGCTGTACCTGGCACCGACGGCAACCTCGAATTTTTCCTACATGCGCAGACCGGTCCGCACCGTACAGCGCAAGGATCCTCATCATGACCCTTCCTGCTTCCACGACTGCCCTGCCCTCTGGCACACCCGTCTCATTTGAATTCTTCCCGCCCAATACACCCGAGGGGCTCCTCAAGTTGCGCGAAACCCGCAGGCAACTCGCGGAGGTTGCGCCGGAATTTTTCAGTGTCACTTACGGGGCAGGCGGCGCGACCCGGGACAAGACCCTGGGCGTGGTGGACGAAATCGCGGCCGAAGGCCACGCCGTGGCACCTCACCTGTCCTGCGTGGGAACCACACGAGGTCAGGTGGGCGAGTTGCTCGATCACTGGAAGGCGCGCGGCGTGAAACGCCTGGTGGCCCTGCGTGGCGACCTGCCCTCAGGCATGGTCGATGCAGGGGAGTTCCGCTATGCCAGCGACCTCGTCGCCTTTGTCCGTGAGCGCACTGCCGACTGGTTTCACATTGAGGTGGCGGCCTATCCTGAGACCCATCCTCAAGCGGCCTCGCCCGAGGCAGACCTGAAGGCCTTCATCACCAAGGTCGAAGCGGGTGCCAGCGCGGCCATCACCCAGTACTTCTACAACGCCGACGCCTACTTCCGCTTTCTGGACCTCGCCCAGGCCCGCGGCGTGAGCGTGCCCATCGTGCCCGGCATCATGCCGATCACCAACTACACCCAGCTTGCGCGATTTTCCGATGCCTGCGGCGCCGAAATTCCTCGCTGGATCCGCCTGCGTCTGGCGGCCTATGCCGACGACACCGCATCCTTGCGGGCCTTCGGCCATGAGGTGGTGCTGGCCCTGTGCGAGCGTCTGATGGCGCAGGGCGTACCTGGCCTGCATTTCTACACTTTGAATCAGCCAGGTCCGAGTCTGGCCATCTGGAAGGCCCTGGGCTGAAGGGGTATCAGACCGGCTTGCGCGGGTCGCGCGCCGGCGTGTAGCGCTCGCCTGGCGAAGTGAAGCGCTAGCGCGCAGGGGTCACGGTCTGCTGTGGCGTGATCACCCCGTCGAGTGGCACATCGGTGGGCAAGGGCTCAAACTCGGGCAGGCGCGCGTCGCTCCAGGCCACGCCCAGGGCAAGCACGGGTCTGCGGCCGGGTGCATCACGCGCCAGGGTTCGGTCGTAGTAGCCGCCGCCATACCCCAGCCGATACCCCCGCGTGTCGAACCCGACGCAGGGAATCACCAGCACTTGCGGGTTGACGCTCGGATGCGTCTCATCCTCAATCGGAACCGGCACCCCATGTAACCCAGGCTGCAGAACATCGTCTGGGCGCCAGCGCACAAAGCGCAGCGGGCAACCGGGCCCATCGACCACCGGAAGCGCAAGCAGGGCGCCCCGAGCCTGCCAGTGCGAATACAGCGTCCGTAGATCAGGCTCGCCGCGAATCGGCCAATAGACCCCGATCGTTATCCCTGCAAGGGCTCCAAAGCGTAGTCTCAGATGGACATCGAGCCGCTCAGCCAGCGCCTGTTCCTGCACCGCTCTCGACTTCGAATCCAACGCCTTCCTGCGCGCGAGCAATTCGCGCCGCCATTGCTCCCGTGGCCCGGGCGATTCCGCTTTGCTTACCTCGCGTACCATTGGGGATGACATTCAGAACAGGCGCGATACAGCGCGAGAGATCAGGCAGGGCCCCGAGCATGACAGCATCCGCAGAACCACGGCAAGGCGGTCTCGTACGACCGATTCTGCATGGCCTCACCGGGCTGGTCATGGTGGTCAGTGCTGGCTTACTGACCGATCCGGCCTTGGCGCAGACACACGCTGGGCGGGTGATTGCCCAGGTCTCGGCCCAGACTGAAAGTCGCGCTGACCAGGCTTTCATCGCTGCACGCAATGCTGCGCTCAAGATGGACGAGCGTGCTTTCGAGGCTGCAGCGCCCGATGCAGCAGGACACCCGCTTGCCGACTATCTTGATTATTGGCGCGTGCGCATGCTCCTGTCCCGGGTCCGTGCAGGAAGCCCTCCTGACTTCGCACGCAGCGCAGACCAGCGGGCTCAGGCCTTCATCGAGCGGCATGCCGGCGATCTGATCGGTGATCTGGCCCGTCGTGACTGGCTGCTGGCGCTCGGGCGTCGTGCTGCCTGGGCGCAGGTCGGTCCGGTGGCCCAAGGCTGGGTGCTCCGAGACGACAGTCTGGCGCGCTGCGTGATTGCCCAGGCGCGAGCCGTGCGCGGCGACTCCGTCACCGAAGAAGCCCGGGAACTGTTGCTCGTGCCCAAGGATCTCGGCGAAGCCTGCAACGGCCTCCTGGAGCATCTCGCCGCCAACGGGCAAGTGGGCATGGACTTTCTGCGAATCAGGCTCGACCGGGCGCTGGAGTCAGGCTCGGTCTCGGCCATCCGGCGCGCGGCACTCCTCGCCCTTCCGGTACTGGATGCCCGTCAGCTGGAAGCCGCCCTGAACCAACCCGGAAGCGTTCTTCAAACCGCGAGCGCTGCGCGCGAGCCTGCTCTGGTCGCGCTCGGGCTGCTGGCCCGCAAGGAGCCCTTGCAGCTGCCTGCGCGTCTGAGCCTGCCCGGTGCTGTTCGCCTGACGGACAGCGATCGAGCCCTGGTGCTGGCCATTGCTGCGGCAAGCGCGGTGCGTGACCTTTCTCCTGAAGCGGCCGCGCTTGCGCGCATGGCCCAGGTAGCACGAGGGTCTGATGAGCTCATGGGCGAGCAGGCCAGGGCAGGCCTGCTGGTGAACGACTGGGCCCTGGTGCGCTCAGCCATCGAACGGATGAGCCCCGCCGGACAGGCCGAGCCGACCTGGTCGTACTGGCTGGCGCGCAGTCTGCTTGCCGAGTCGAATGAAGCCGAATCTGCCCATCGGGCCCGAGTTCTGCTCACCGCCATCGCGGGTCGCGCCGGGTTCTATTCCCAGCTGGCCAGCGAAGAGTTGGGCACGCGCTTCGTGGCGCCTGTGCGCGCCTCACCGCCCTCGGAACCCGAACTCGCGCCCCTGCGGGCCAACCGGGGCTTTGATCGTGCCGCGCGCTTTTATGCGCTGGGTCTTCGCCCCGAGGGGCATCGCGAATGGAATTTCCAGCTGCGTGGCATGAATGATCGTCAGCTGATGGCCGCCGCCGAATGGGGCAGGCAACTCGGCCATCTCGATCGCATGGTCAACACCTCCGACCGCACCCGGGAGGAGCATGACTATCAGCAGCGCTATCCGGTGCCCTTTTACGATCGACTTCAGCCGGTGGCCAAGGCCAACGGACTCGATCCTGCCTGGGTCTATGGTCTGATCCGCCAGGAGTCCCGCTTCATGATGGATGCGCGTTCATCGGTGGGCGCCTCGGGCCTCATGCAGATCATGCCAGGCACCGCGCGCTGGATTGCCAATCGTCTTGGCGATAAGAACTTCACGCCCGGTCAGATCAACGATCTCGAGACCAATCTGCGCTTCGGCACCTACTACCTGCGCTATGTGCTCGACAACCAGGACGGCTCGCCGCTGCTCGCATCAGCGGGCTACAACGCCGGGCCGGGCCGGCCGCGGTCCTGGCGCGGTCGACTGACCACACCCCTCGAGGGCGCCGCCTTTGCCGAGGTCATTCCGTTTCTCGAGACCCGCGGCTATGTGAAGGCCGTGCTGGCCAATGCCACGGTGTATTCGGCGGTCTATCCTGATTCTGCGCGTGCGGTGCGGGTCAGCAACGCAACGGCCGCAGATGCAAACCGGCTTGAGGCGCCCTCGCTCAAAACCCTGCTCGGTCGCGTCACTCCGGGTCCGGCTGCGGCAGCCACACCAGCCCCAGGGGGCTGATCCAATCATCATGACCTACTCCAGCATTCTCGTTGTTGGTGGCTCCGGTTTCATCGGGCGCCATCTGGTTGCCAAGCTCGCGGCCGAAGGGCGGCACGTCCGGGTACCCACCCGGCGGATGGAACGCGCCAAGCACCTCATCCCGCTACCCCGGGTCGAGGTGCTCGAAGCAGACATCCATGCACCGGGTATCGCCGCAGGTCTGCTGCAGGGCATGGATGCCGTGGTCAACCTGGTGGGCATCCTGCACGGCGCTGAAGGTGGACCGGAGTGGGGCCGCGCTTTTGATCGCGCCCATGTCCAGCTGCCCCGTCAGCTTGGCGAGGCCGCCGTGGCTGCGGGCGTACGGCGCATGGTGCACATGAGCGCACTGGGCGTCAGCGAACACCCTGAGCATCCCCTGCCGTCGCGCTACCTGCGCTCCAAGGCTGCCGGCGAGGCTGCTCTTCGCGCCATCAACGGACTGCAATGCACAATGCTGCGCCCCTCCGTGGTGTACGGCGCAGACGACGCTTTCATCAACCTCTTTGCTCGCATTCAGCGAACCTTGCCTGTGGTGGCCCTCGCCGGCGCGCAGGCCCGTCTGGCACCGATCTGGGTGGAAGATGTCACGCAGGCCGCTATTCACCTGCTCGACGCGCCACAGGCCATCGGCCGCGCCTTCGAGCTGGCAGGCCCCGAGATCTTCACCCTGCAGGAGCTGGTCGAGCTAGCCGGCCAATGGAGTGGCCACCCGCGTGCGGTGATCGCACTGCCCGACCTGCTGGCCAGACCCATGGCAGGTCTCATGGAGTGGATGCCGGGCGAGCCTCTGATGAGTCGGGACAATCTCGATTCACTGAAGCTCGACAACGTGCCAAGTGGCCCCATTGATGCGCTCTGCGGCATCGTGCCGCGCTCCCTGCGCGAAGCCGGGCCCTCAATGTATGGCGGGTCCGTCATGACGCGCCTGAGCCGCTGGCGTGAGCAGGCCCATCGCTGAGCGTTCTGTGGACCGTACTGTCGGTCTGCAGCATTACCAGGTGGGCGGTGCCGTGCGCGATGCAATGCTAGGCCTGCCCGTGCAGGATCGCGACTGGGTGGTGGTCGGCGCCACGCCCGACGACATGATCGCGCGTGGCTTCAAAGCGGTCGGCCGCGATTTTCCGGTCTTTTTGCATCCCGATACCCACGAGGAATACGCGTTGGCGCGTACCGAGCGCAAATCGGGCCCGGGCTATCGCGGCTTCGTGGTGCATTGCGCACCCGACGTCACCCTCGAAGACGATCTGCTGCGACGCGATCTCACCGTCAATGCCATGGCCCTTGCGCCCGACGGTCAGATCATCGATCCGCACGGCGGGCGCCAGGATCTCGCGCGGGGTCTGCTCCGCCATGTCAGCCCCGCCTTTATCGAAGACCCGGTTCGCATCCTGCGGGTGGCGCGCTTTTGCGCCCGCTTCGGTCAGTTTCAGGTGGCACCCGAAACGCTCGCGCTGATGCGAGCCATGGTCGATCTGGGGGAAGTCGATGCCCTGGTTCCCGAGCGGATCTGGCAGGAGTTCTCTCGCGGGCTGATGCAGGCGCATGCACCGCGCATGATCGATGTGCTGTGCGCCTGTGGTGCGATCCAGCGCATGCTGCCCGCTCTGGCTCGCAGCTGGGCCGATCCAGCCGTTTCAATCGCCCTCGCAGACGCTGTGACCGCAAAGGCGGCACTCGAGGTGCGCTGGGCAGTCCTCATGCATCGGCTTGCGCTTGCAGACGCCGAGCGCGTGCAAGAGGCTGTCCGGACGCCCCAGGCCTGCCGCGACCTGGCCCGTCTGCTCATCCAGCATCGGGCATCGTTGCTCGCGGTGGGCACCAAACCCGACGAGCAGGCACTGGCCCTGCTCGAGCGCTGTGATGCGCTTCGCAAGCCCGATCGATTCGAGGCGCTGTTGCAGGCCCTGGGTTTCACGCAAGCGGGGGCGGCCGACGCGATCAGCGCCTGGCATCAGGCCCTCAAGGCAGCCCTGGCGGTACAGGCCGGGCCGATTGCTCAGGCCGTGGATGCCGAGCCGGTGGCCAGCCGCAGCGATCGGATTCGTGCTGCGGTCAGCCAGGCGCGTGTTGAGGCCATTGCACAGGCCTGGGCGAGCCGGCCAGGACCGACCGGGGTGTAAGCCGCACGGGGCGCCAGCCCGAACGAAACTCAGACCCGAATCAGCCGCGGGTCCGAGGCGATATCAGGCGTACACCATGCGCAAGGTTTCGGCCACGCAGGCGGGCTTGGACTGGCCCTCGATCTCGACCGTGACCACGGTCACCAGCTGGTAACCGCCCTTGCCTGCGGGGCCGCCGCTGATGGGCTCGCAGGACTGCAGGGCCATGCGCGCGCGCACCCGGCTTCCGGCCTTGACCGGATTCGGAAAGCGCACCTTGTTCAGGCCGTAATTGACCGACATGGCAGCATCGTCAATCGACACATTGCGCTGAGAAAACCCTGCAATCAGGGACAGGGTGAGATAGCCATGGGCAATCGGCGCGCCAAACGGACCCTGCTTGGCACGCTCCACATCGACATGGATCCATTGATGGTCATCGGTGGCCTGGGCGAACTGATTGATGCGCTCCTGATCCACCGACAGCCAGTCGCTCACGGCGAGCTCCTTGCCGACCAGTCCGGGAAGTTGGGCGAGGGTGTAGTGATTCATGAAAAAAACTCCTGTCAAAAAATCGGGTGTAGAGAAAGAGAACAGTTGCAAAAATCCAGGTTGAGACGACGCACAACGTCAAGCGAAAACTGAAGCGCTCAAATCCATCGTGCGATCGCAGCAGCGAGCAGGGACAAGAGCAGGGTCGACATGATCGGAATCGACCAGTCGCGGCCCAACAGCCTGAAATTGAGATCACCAGGCAGACGGCCCAGACCCAAACGGCGCAACCAGGGCATCAGCCCCGAAAACAGGACCAGGGCGAGCACGGTGGCGATGAACCATCTCATGGCTGACCCTCACGCCGAGCTGTCTGTCTGTGCGTCGCGCCGTCCTCTTGCACCTCGGACGCCGCCAGCATCATCTGCCGATCACCCCGCAAAAATCCAGTCGAGGACGCCGGTGTGGCCTCAAGCCCTCGGGTGAACCCGATCACCTTGAAGAGTTCTCCCATCTCGGCTTCGGACAGCAGGGTCTGCACCGCGCCCATCGCGCGCAAGGTGGCCGGGTTGGCAGCGCCTCCTTCGGCGAGCAGGCCCTGAGCCTGCTCCAGCAGGCCACAGTTGAGCAGAAAGCGCGCCTGCGAGGTGTAACCCGCAAGATCGAGGCCTGCCTGAACACCCGCCTGCGCCACCGCGCTGAAGTCGACATGGGCCGTGATGTCCTGAAGTCCTGGCCGTGCGAGCAGATCGGTATGGGCCCGGTGTCGGTAGTGCGCCATCAGCGTGCCGCCGGCGCGCTGCGGATGAAAGAGTTCGTGCGCTGGAAATCCATAGTCGAACAGAAGCACCGCACCGCGCTGCAAGACGCTGCCCAGACTGGCTATCCAGGCCCGGGCCTGCTCGGCGATCTCGAGGCGATAGCCTGGTGAAAACCCTTCAGGATCGGGCAGGCCGCAGGGCGCAGGGCGTGCCATCTCCAAGGGCATTGGTGCAAGTCTCAGCATGCCGGCGGGGTCCATGACGACGCCGAGTTCACTCCAACCCATGTCGATTCGCTCGAAGAGCCGTACCGGCATGGCATCGAGCACCTCATTGGCAATCACCACCCCCGAAAACCGTTCGGGCATCGTTTCAAGCCAGCGGACCGCGGCCAAAGCTTCTGGAGCCCGCTGCTCAAGGGTGGCCGCCTGTTGCGCACGCAGCAGACCCGAGACCTCGATCACAGAATAAGACTCGGGCGCTGTGCCCGCCTCGACCAGCGCAGGCCACAGGCTTGCCGCCAGCGCGCCCGAGCCGGCACCGAATTCCAGAACCTGCCAGGGCCCCTCGGGCGCCATGGCCCGCAGCCACTCGGCAACCTGACGCCCGATCACCCGGCCAAAGAGCGGCGACAGCTCGGGTGCGGTGACAAAGTCACCCTGCGCCCCCAGGGGCGAGCGCTGGCCGCTGTAGTAGCCCAGCCCGGGCGTGTACAAGACCATGGCCATCCAATGATCGAAGGCCAGCCAGCCACCGGCAGCAGCAATCGCCTGCGCGACCTGTTCAG